>JAFTXL010000124.1 GCA_017464985.1 Clostridia bacterium
ACGCCACATGGACAGATTATGGTGTAAAGGCGTACTACAAGTGCTCTTGCGGTAAATATTTTACCGACTCCGCTTGCACAAAGGAAATCACAGACCTGAGTACATGGAAGTCCGGAAACGGAAGAATTGACAAAGCAAGTCACATCGGAGGAACGGCTTCCTGCACAGAAAAAGCAAAATGTTCTGTTTGTAAAGAGGAGTACGGAACGACAGCGGATCACAAATATGATGTAAAATGGAATACAGATAAAACAAACCACTGGCATAAATGTACCGTCTGCGAAAAAGAATCAGACATTTCTGCTCATACCGATTCAGACAAAAACGGAAAATGTGATATTTGTTTATACTTGACAAACAAATACCCAAGTATAATCATAGATAAGAAAGACGCTATTGTAAAAATAGAAGGCATTGTAACCACAAAGGAAGTGCAGTCAAATACGCTTCTTGAGGGCGCCGTATTTGGTTTATATGCAAAAGAAGACATATATAACGAAGAAGGAAAGCTGATCGCTACAGAAGGGACTCTTATAGAAAGAGAGGTAACCGGAGCAGACGGAATGGCAAGCTTCTTCTCTTCCCTTCCTCATGGGAAATACTATGTAAGAGAGATGGAAGCTCCCGCAGGGTATATAAAAGCCGATAAATGCATTGAAATCGAGGCGTCAAAAGAATCATCGGACACTAATACCATCAGATTTGAAGGAGAGTTTGAAAATTATCCGATAAAGCTCGAAATCTACGGATCAACCTCAGAAAACCGCAAACAGATAACGACAATCTTTTCCATCATTGATTCAGACGCCCACGTAATTGAAAGCTGGACACATAACAATAAAACCCACTATGTAGAAAGGATTCCTATCGGTAAATATACTCTTAAAAAGGAAATCAATTTTTATGGATATTCCTTTACAAGCGACATGGCGTTTGAAGTAACGGAAACAAAGGAAATACAGAAGATATCCATTGAAAACACGCTCGAAAGCGGCGTAATAACCATTAAAAAAATCTGTGAGAATAGCGGAAAAGGAATTATCGGAACAGAATTTGAAATCCGCAATAAAGATGGCGATGTAATAGAAACACTTGTTACCGATAAAAACGGCCTTGCAAAATCCGATCTTCTTCCTATCGGAATCTCCCAAACGGATTCTGTCACGTATTATATAGCCGAAACTAAAGCCTCTGTCGGATATATCCACGACGAGACTGTACATAAAGTAGAATTCAGGTACAGTGGGAAAGGCTCTGAAGCTATAGCATACACGCTTGAACTCACAGGTAAATCCAGCGAATCCGATCCTGTGCAAACAACTGACACTTCCAACACCTGTGGTATTGTTATCGCTATTACCTTTTCAGCTATCGTGCTTGCAGGTATTATCATTTTTCTGTGGAAAAAGAAGAAAAAAGACGAGCAAGCAAAAAATCCATGAAGTGATATGCACATCAGAAGTCAGACGCCTTTGGATGTACATATCAGATCCAGATTATACTCCGTTTGTTTTAAATTAAAATTCAGATAGCATATTGAAGTCAGGACCACCGGCTATGTCGGTGGCCTTCGTTGCACAAAAAGTAGCCAATCCGAAGTTTTCAGATTGGCTACCCTATATCAAGATTTTTTAATTTATATAAAATTTGAAATGACTTATATGATTTCGTTGATGTAGCGAACTGCTGTTTCAAGACCTTTTTCGTTTTTGATTTTTTCGGAGAGCTGTTTTACTTTCTGATATCTTTCTTCATAATGTAATTCCATATCTTTAATACAGGAAATAATCTTTTCCTCTGTTACATTATGACCATCTATCTCTTCGGTAGCAACTCCTAATTTTATAAGCATATCCGCCTGTCCTCTTTGGTCTAGAACATGGGGAACAGGTATTGACGGAATGCCGTAAATCAAGGTCGCTGCCGATGTACCGAAACCGCAGTGATGTATTGCCATTTTACATTTATCAAAAAGATAACTATGAGGAACAGAACCTATCGCAATCATTGACTCAGGTAATTTGTATTCCTGCAAGGATTTCTGAAAACCTTGTATAACAGCTCTGTTTCCTGTTTTTTCAAAGGCTTTTACAAATGCATTAAGCTTATGTATCTCAGCTTTATCTTCAAAAGACATTGCGCCAAGTGTCAAAAGAACAGGTTTATCTCCGTTTTTTAAAAAGTTATCAAGTTTTTCATCGGGCTTATAATCCTTTTCTTCCTGGTGCCAGAAACCTGTAAAAACATGATGAGGTTCCCAATAGGGATTTCTTTCTTTGGCGTATTTGCTGATGGGAATCAGGTCATAATTTGATGACATAATCATTCCGATATCTTTTGCAGGTTTTAATTTATATTTTTTTCTGATTTTATTATATGGTTTAGCAATTTGACCTGCTATAAAGCCGCCGATTATTTTATTGATGAAAGTCTGCTTTTTTAATTTCTCGGGAATCATCTCAGTCTGTAAAGTAACATTAACTGTCGGTATGCCAAGAACTTCTGCTTCTGTTGCTCCCATCTGAGCGTGCGATACCACAATCAGATCCATTCCCTTGCAGGTTTCAAAAACATCTGCTGTAGATTCAACGATTATATCAAAAACAAAATTCATTTTTTTGAGCATACTAAGCATGGGATTTTTATTTTTTCCACGAATGATTTCAGATTCTTTTTCTATATCAATATCAGGTCCGATAGGTGCAAATTTTACGTTGCTGGATTCAATCAGTTGTTTCCAGCAGGGATGAGAACCAAGCAGTACATCATATCCGTTTTTGTTTAATTCCTGCGCCAAGAAAATATATGGCTGAACGTCCCCTCTGGTACCCATTGTGAACATTGCTATTTTTTTCATTAGGTTATCCTCCGTCAAAACAATAGTTCATTTTGATTATACCATAAAATAGTAAAATTTCAACTATTTTTTGTTCTTAAAAAAGTAGCCAATCCGAAGTTTTGTTCAGATTGGCTACCCTATATCATTTGGTCGGAGTGACAGGTCTCGAACCTGCGGCCTCAACATCCCAAATGTCGCGCGCTACCAACTGCGCCACACCCCGACAATTTACTACCAATATATTATACCACCTGACTTCTCTTATGTCAAGCATTTAACTGTAAAAGATTCTTTTTTTTATTACTTTACCATACCTCATTTAAAACTTCAATATCATATACGCTATACCCTGCTATAATCTTAATTGTTTATTTATTTCTGACCATTTTACTACCCCGGATGACAAGAACAATATAATATGCTTTAATTTGCAATATTCCTGCACAAACAAGCAATTGTATTGCAACTTGCTTTATAGTATACTTTAATCAGACGATAAAACGAGCGGAGGAACAGATTATGAGTATTCGTTTCGGAGTCTGTACGTCTTTTGATAATATCCCTGTCCTTATAGATGCAGGCTAGCGAAGATGA
>JAFTXL010000125.1 GCA_017464985.1 Clostridia bacterium
AGGCAATGCTTGCACTTGCCTGTGTCCGCTCGGGGGAGCAGCGTCCGCTGATTGCAGCTGCCAGAAATGTGCACAAGGCATTTGTATATGCCGCGGCATGGCTTGATTTTGATATCGAGTGGATATATCCCGACAGCATGACGCATATTTGCAGTTGTGCGATAACAAAAGAAGATGTAAGAAAAAGCCTTGTTTCGGCAGCCCGTAAGGTTTCGGCTGTTTACATAACGTCTCCCGATTACCTTGGAAACATAGCGGACATAGAAGGAATTGCTTCTGTATGCAATGAGTTTAAAATTCCGCTGTTGGTTGACAATGCGCATGGGGCGTATCTTGCTTTCGCAGGGGAGCGGCGCCATCCGATACATTGCGGAGCGTCAATGTGCTGTGATTCTGCTCATAAAACATTGCCTGTGCTGACAGGGGGTGCGTATCTTCACATATCAAAAGACGCTGACAGCTATTTTGCGAAAAATGCACGGTCAATGCTTGAAGCGTTTGCGTCAACAAGTCCATCGTATCTGATTTTAGGGTCGCTTGATTTATGCAACAGATATCTTGCTGATTCATACTGTGAGAGTTTGCAAAAATGTATAAAAAAGATTGAAAGAGTAAAAAAATCGCTTGCTGATATGGGTATTATTGCAGAAAAAAGTGAACCCCTTAAAATCGTTGTAAATGCTAAAAAACACGGTACATCTGGATATGAACTTGCAAAAATGCTGCGTGATGAGAATGCTGAAGCTGAATTTTATGACGGTGAATACATTGTTCTTATGCTGACTCCGGAAAACCGTGATATTGATTATGAGCGCATATTGCATGCTTTCGGCAAAGTAAATGTTAGGAGCGGCGAAGCGTTGATGTATTCGGAAAAAGAAAATATTTGTGTGAGAAAGGCACAAACAGTTATATCCGTCAGGGAGGCAATGCTTTCTGAACATGAGGTTGTTGCGGTGGGAGACGCCGTGGGAAGAATTTGCGCATCCACATCGGTATCGTGTCCTCCGGCAGTTCCGATTGCTGTGTGCGGCGAGATAATTACAGAAGAAGCGGTTCGGCTTTTTGAGAGGTATAATGTGACTGAAATTTCAGTTGTTTCCAAATAATATTGTTGCTATGGAATTTTTAAAGATAAAAGAAACTGATAGAGAAAAAATAGATAGATATCTTCAATGTGACGGTGAGATAAGTGCTGACAGGTGTTTTGTCTCCGTTTTTGTATGGCAGAATATTTTCGGCACAGAATACTGCATAGAAGACGAAATGCTTTATATTCGGTTCAATTACGATGGAGTTTATGATTATGCCATGCCGGTGGGTTTTGGTAATTTTAAAAAGTCATTGAAAAAAATATTGAAAGAGGCCGAGCAAATACCGATGCCGTGCAAAATATCAAATATATCAGCGTCACGGGTGCCGGAATTTGGTGGATTTGAGATATATCCTGAAAGAGAGCGCTTTGATTACGTGTATGACAGTGAGAGCTTTATAGAGCTGAAAGGAAAAAAACTTCATGCTAAGAGAAATTTCATTAACCGGTTTAAAGCGGATTATGATAAGAGATGGGAATACCGCAATATAGACTTCGAAAATGACAGAGAACTTGTTTTTGAGTTTGCTAAAGACCGCTGTGATGAAGAAGAAAAAAATGCGCTGAAATCCGCGTTTGAACATCATAAGTCGCTTGAGTTGTACGGGGGAATACTTTTTGTAGACAGCAGAGTAGCCGCGTATACTGTTGCGTCTCCGCAAAACAGCGAAGTGATGGATATAATGTTTGAAAGAGCAGATGTCGGTATAAAAGGTTCCAGTCAAATGATTGCAAACGAGTTTGCAAGAAACAATTGCAGAAACTACAAATACATTAACCGCGAGGAGGATATGGGAATAGAGGGGCTGAGAAAAGCAAAATTGTCTTACTGTCCCGCATTTCTCACTGAAAAATATGAAGTGCTTTGCCCGAAAAGATGATAAAAGTAAATTAAAAAGTCTTTATAATATCTGTTTTCCGGGAGAAAGCGGTTTTTGCAACAGTTTTTTTGAAAATGTATGGCGCCCGGAAAAAACGCTTTTATACAAGATTGACGGCGAGATTGCTGCAATGCTTCAGATGCTCCCGTGTACAATGTCGGACGGAGAAAAAGAGTACAGCGCATATTATATTTTTGCCGCGGCGACGCATCCTGAGTACAGAAGCAGAGGCATTATGACGGAGCTTATACAGTATTCGTTTGAAATAAATCAGGACAAGGATTTGTGTGTACTGATTGCCGCTGAGGAAACTCTGAAAAACTACTATGCAAGACTCGGGTTTAAAGAAGGATTTTACTTTGATGAGATTAACGTAAAAGCATGCGCCAGTGGTATTCGGTACGAAAAAACTTCTGATTTCAATGCAGTGAACAGCATATACGAGGAAAATATGCGCGGTAAAATCCACAATAAACGAAGCATATTTGACTGGCGAATGAATTTGTTGTGCAGTGATGCTGAAATATATATCGGCAGCGGCAGTTATATCGTTGCAGAGAAATATAACAGTAAGATTTATATATCCGAGGCTGGAGGGGATTTTGCGGAGAGCTTGGCGGCTCAATTTTTATACGATTTCGGTGTCTGTGATGCTGTTGCGGTAATACCCGGCAAAAACAGGTCGCTCGGAATGTATAGAGGTATCAAATGCGATGAAATACCGTGCGGTTTTATAAATATGATGTTTAACTGAAATTTCAAATATTGTTTTTACAAAGTTATATATTGTCTTGACTTATTTTTGTGCAGGACTATAATGTTTAGCGGTAATCGGTCGGCTCTATTAATTTAGCTGACCGATTATTCTGAAAGGATAACTGTCTGATAACAGTACAATAAATATAGGTGATTTATATGGAATTTTATGAAATATTACTTCCTTTGGCATTAGTTCTTTTTTTATCAAAAACTTTCAGTAAGGTGTTGGTCAAATTTGGTATGCCGCAGGTTGTGGGCATGCTGCTTGCCGGTGTTGTAATCGGATTAATAAATTACATACCCGGTCAGACGGTGCTTAATGATTTGGTGATTGAGGGCATAGGTTTTATTGCCAAAATCGGTGTTATTCTGATAATGTTTTCAGCAGGTCTTGAAACTGATATCAAGCAGTTAAAGGCAGTCGGTCTGCCTGCTGTTATTGTTACATTGTTCGGTGTTATTTTCACTATTGGATTAGGATTTGTTGTTGCTGTTCTTTTTAACGGTGGCTTTTCGGATCTCAATTCCGAGAATTTTTTGAGCTGCCTTTTCTACGGCGTAATTCTTTCTGCAACGTCTGTAAGTGTATCTGTTGCAACCCTTAAAGAGTTAGGCGTTTTAAACAGTAAGGTGGGTAATATAATAATTTCAGCTGCCATTCTCGATGACATAATAGGAATTATTGTACTTTCGTTCGTTATTTCCATGAAGGGCAGCGGAGCAAATGCCGCTTCGCCCGGAATTGTTTTGCTTAAAACTTTTTTGTTTTTTATTGCTGCTTTTATTGGCGGTATTTTTGCAAACAAACTTTTCAATATTATTGAGAGGAAATTTCCGCATCACAGACTTCTGCCGATATACAGTGTTGCATTGTGCTTCTTGTTTGCATATATCAGCGAGGCATTTTTTGGAATTGCCGATATTACAGGTGCTTTTGCGGTCGGTCTTGCCCTGTCGCGTAATCCGGAATCGGACTATATAGACAGAAAATCAGATGTGATGAGTTACATGATTTTTGCACCTGTATTTTTTGCGAATATCGGTATCACGGCTGATTTTTCCGGTATAACTTTAACTGTTGCTGCTTTCGGTATATGCTTTATTATTGCAGGTATGGCAGGTAAGGTTTTAGGCTGCGGTCTTGCTGCTAAAATGTGCGGTTGCAGCGGAGTGGATTCGCTTCGCATCGGTGTGGGTATGATGGCACGTGCAGAGGTATGTCTTGTATGTGCGCAGAAGGGTGTAGAAAACGGTCTTATAGATTCTTCTATTATGCCGTTTATAGTTATTTTAATTATTGCTACAAGTTTTCTTACACCTATAATAATCAAAAATACATACCGCAAGAAAGAGTTGACGGCTGTGTCATGAGAAATTATGCTTTTTCGCAAGATTGCTCTAAAATGATTAAAATTTCAGGTTGACATATTCTTAACTGTAATGTATACTCTCATGTGTTGGGTTATTTGCCTGACGACAGTTTTATAGGGGCGTAGTTCAACGGTAGAATAGGAGTCTCCAAAACTTTTGACGAGGGTTCGATTCCTTCCGCCCCTGTATATTAAAGCAAGTTGTATGACTTGCTTTTTTATTTTTACGACAGGCAATTTATATTACAAACGCATGAAAATGTCATTAGCTTAATTTTCCGGCGATATCATCGTCCTCGCGTGGGATATAGCACGCAATCTTTGTTCCGCCCCTCGTTTTTTAACAACAATGTCAGAAAGGTTCATGTTTTTTATGCGATTTCCCTAAAACAAGTTCATGATTACTATGCAAATAAAACAAGATGTGATATAATACAAGAAGTAACAGTAATTCGTGATTGTAAAAATTTACTATTAAATTCAGAATATAGTTTAACTTGTTGTTATTTGGTTTATATGTGGTAAGCGGCGTGTTTTATGATATGCTGTTTTATATGCGTTTATTTTGTGATATACACGGATAAATACGCTGTTGCGGAGGGGATAGATTATGTCGTATAAAATTTTAAAGATCGATCCGTATCTTGCGGATTTTGAGCAGGATTTAAATCTTCGTATGGAAAATTATAAAAGAAAACGCCGTGAGCTTGTCGGCAGATCAAAGAGCATTTCGGAATTTGCGAACGGATATAATTATTTTGGATTTCATCGTACGGAAAAAGGCTGGGTGTACCGTGAGTGGGCTCCTGCTGCGGAGTCTATGTTTCTGACAGGAGATTTTAACGGATGGAGTACATATTCGTGTCCCATGAGAAAACTTGAAAACGGTGTGTTTGAAGCTGAACTTCCGGGAGATGTTCTTCAGCCCGGACAGAAAGTTCAGGCAATTGTTATACATAATGGCCGTATGCTTCAAAGGATTCCCCTTTATGCCACAAGGGTAGTGCAGGATCCGAAAACATATCTTTGGTGTGCGGAGATTGAGGACACTTTTGCCCCGTTCCCATGGACTGACGAAGGATTTAAACCGCAGCGTACGCCTTTTATATATGAATGCCATGTAGGCATGGCTCAGGAAAAGTACGAAGTAGGGACATATGAAGAATTTAGGGTAAATATATTGCCGAGAATAAAAGATCTCGGGTATAATACCATTCAGATTATGGCTGTTATGGAGCATCCGTATTACGGTTCTTTCGGATATCAGGTTTCTAATTTCTTTGCGGCGGCATCACGTTCGGGGTGCAGTGATGATTTAAAGAGGCTGATTAACACCGCACATGAAATGGGTATTGCGGTATTGCTCGATGTTGTACATTCACATGCCGTTAAGAATACAAGCGAGGGAATCAACGAATTTGACGGTACCGAGTATCAGTTTTTTCACACCGGTGAAAGAGGAAATCACAGCGCTTGGGGAACGAAGCTTTTTAATTACGGAAAAAATGAAGTGCTGCACTTCTTATTGTCAAATCTTAAATATTGGATGGATGTATTCCATTTTGACGGTTTCCGTTTTGACGGCGTTACATCTATGCTGTATCATGACCACGGTCTCGGCAGCAGTTTTACGAATTACAAAATGTATTTTTCATTGAATACGGATACAGAGGCGGTTACATATTTGCAACTTGCAAATGAACTTATTCATGAGGTGAATCCCCATGCCGTTACAATTGCGGAGGATATGTCCGGTATGCCAGGTATGTGTATAAAGATAAAAGACTGCGGAATAGGGTTTGATTACAGACTTTCGATGGTAGTTCCGGATCTTTGGATCAAAATCTTGAAAGAGTGTACCGATGAACAATGGGATATTCTTAAAATATGGTATGAATTAAACAGCCGCAGACCGTCTGAGAAAAATATAGGTTACTGCGAGTCGCATGATCAGGCATTAGTAGGCGATAAAACAATAATGTTCCGTCTCTGTGACGCTAATATGTATACGGGAATGAGCAAATTTATTGACGATCCTGTTATTGCGAGAGGAATTGCGCTGCATAAAATGATCAGATTGCTTACTGCGTCACTTGCCGGAGAGGGTTATCTTAACTTCATGGGAAATGAGTTCGGGCATCCGGAGTGGATTGATTTCCCGAGGGAGGGAAACGGCTGGAGTTACCATTACTGCCGCAGACAGTGGAGTCTTGTTGACAGTGAACATTTGAGATACGCTGATTTGAACCGTTTTGACCGTGAAATGATAAAGCTGCTTAAAAAGGAGCGTATTCTCAGTAAAGAGACAGTAAACAGATGGATGCATCAGGATGACAAGACGATAATATTCAGCAAAGGCGATGTAATATTTGCTTTTAATTTCCATCAAAATAAATCATTTGAGGGATATTTTGTTCCTGTCGGAGATGCCGGAAATTACAAGGTAATTTTGTCGTCTGATGATGAACTTTTTGGTGGATACGGAAGGGTGGATAAAAAGTATGTTTATACGACAGAGATAAACGGTATGAATCTCACAGGATTCCCGTGTTATCTGCCGTCAAGGAGCGCAATAGTATTTAAAAAAGTAAAATAAAGACGGTTAAAAGTCAAAACCGGATTTATAACGCCGCAGC
>JAFTXL010000126.1 GCA_017464985.1 Clostridia bacterium
ATAGGAATTTCAATTATAGCTTCAACAACATGCATCACAGAAACCTCCTAATGCCTTTCTTTAATTATTATTAAATCACAGATTATTAACGAATTCAATACAAATATTCAATTCGACTGCATAAAAATATTATACTTCATAAAATTCTATAAATTACGCAGATACAAAATCTGAGACTCTTTAACCTTCTTACCGGTAATTCGTTCAATAGCATAACAATAATATCGCAGCTGCGTTTCGTAGGATTTATCTGACGTACTGTTTGTCTCTTTTCCAAAATAATCCGTCTTATAATCAATAACCACGCATCCGTCATCCTCTTCGATAAAACAGTCTATTATACCCTGTACTGAAACAAATGTATCACCTTTTCTATCACACGGCTCACCCGTTATTTCACTCCACTTAACATTAAGAGTAAAAGGAGTCTCTCTATATACCTTTTCTGCGTTTATAATACGTTTCGATTTATCGGACAGAATAAAATTAACAAGAATATCACGCTCTACGGCAGATGCCTCCTCCCGGGAAAAAACGCCGTTTTCCTGAAGCTCATTAAGAAACCGTTCAACAAACTCATTTGCCTTTGCCGTTTCAGTAATACCTCTGCATAATTTAAAATCCATACACTCAAGGCAAGTATGAATCAGAGTACCTTTCTCAGCAGATGTAAATTTACGTTTTTTAGACATACTGTATTCTGGCAGACTGAGTTTCTTCATCACAACTTGACGCTTTTCCGAAAAATAATTAGATATTGACTCATCCTCATCATGTACAGAATTAAGCCTTTTAATATCAGACACAGAAATCTTTACAGGAATAATTGTTTTTACGGATTCACTCTCCAAAGGTTTTCTGCAGTCGGATAAATCGTAACCAGAGTGCGATTCATTGCCTTTATCCGACTCATCATTCTTCGTATCAGGCATATCAAAGCTGATTTTCTGAATCCAATTAAAAGCCTCGTTCCGAGGCACATATGACATATTCCAATGTTCTGAAAATTCTGCTGCAAGCTTAATCCATTCATAATAGCTTTTTGAATCAAGAACACTGAATGACGAAACATTATCAAACACCACGCTCTCAGAGCAGTCATCAACGCCCGTTCCTACCGCAATAAATTTCTCTCTTGCTCTCGTCATCGCAACATATAAAAGGCGCATTTCCTCAGCCTGCTGCTCTTTGTATATTATGCCCGATGCTGTTCTGACCATGACCGACGGATATACAACACGTTTTTCTCCATTAGTACAATAACAAAACGGATTCAAACCAAGGTCACGGTGAAGCAAGAAATTTGATTTTTTATCTTTATCAGAAAACGAGCGGCTGCACCGCACCAAAAACACCACTGGAAATTCAAGCCCTTTGCTTTTATGGATTGTCATTATCTGAACAGCGTCATTTGCAAAAGAAGCAACCGCTGCACATCCGAGGTCTTTGTTCTCGTCTTCATATCGCTGCATCAATCTAATAAATTTGAACAGCCCCAATCCCCCGCCGCTGTCGTACGCTCCTGCCTTATCAAGCAAATACCGAATATTCGCCTGTCGCTCCATGCCATGTTCTTTTTGCAATACTTTTTGGTAAAATCCGTTTTCATTAACCAGTATCCATACAAGATCATAGACGGTAATTATACCTGACATATATCTTAATTCGTCTATTCTCTCTGTAAATTTTCTCAGTTTTTCCTTTAATATTTTTATTTCATCAGAAAACTCATATTCATCATTTTTGTTTGCTATAAACAAACCGCAGGCAGAATACAGAGAACATCTTTTATATTTTACTCTGATAAATGCTATATCATTATCAGAAAAATCAAACACTGGAGAGCGCATAAGAGCCATAAGCGGTATATCCTGATATGGATTATCAATTATCTTCATAAACGACAAAACAATACTTATTTCGGGACTGATAAAAAAACCGCCTTTAGTCTCTGTAAAGGCAGAAATGCCGTATGCTGCAAAAACATCCGCATACTCCGACGCTTCTTCCTTTGCATTTCTCATAAGAACCGCTACATCTCCCGGACGCAAATTACGCATAGACTGCGTTTTACTGTCATAAACCTGATATCCGGACTCAATCATTGACTTTATTTTTGCCGCAACAAATCTCGCTTCTACTTCCGTATCACGCGCTTCATCACATTCATCATTGCTTTTTGTATCTTTTTTACCTATGGTAATAAGCTCACATTTTTCGTTTTTCGGCAAATCTTCTGCATCTTCATAATAGACAGCGCCATAATTTAAATACTCGCGCTCCGTATATTCCATACCGCAGGTAGCATATTTCATAATTTTTGAGAAAATGCTGTTAACTCCGTTTACAATACAGCCTTTACTTCTGAAATTCGCATACAGACATATGAGTTTGTTTTCCGCAGATTCATTTGTATATGTATTGTATTTGTACAGAAAAATATCAGGTCTTGCCTGTCGAAAACTGTATATGCTCTGTTTGATATCTCCCACCATAAAAATATTATTTTTATTACATCCGGCGCCCGATACGGCATTTAAAATAACTTCCTGCATAAGGCTTGTGTCCTGATATTCGTCAACATATATTTCATCAAACTGTTTTTGGTAACGTTGCGCAGCATCCGTCGGCACAAAACCCATACCTTCGTCACGGCAGTCTTCCGCAAGAAGTTTAAGCGCAAAATGCGCAATATCACTGAAACTGTATATACGCTTTGAATGTTTTTCCTTTATAAGAGCCTCTGAATAATCAAGAAGCAAACGACATAAACATTTCATATCACTGCTCACAGCACGAATATCGTCTTCCGGAGATGTATTTGTTCCAAGTATACCTTCATATGCCTCCGTTAATTTATCTTTGATTTTCTTGCGTCTGTTTTTCAATATCTCCGCAACTGTTTCATCATCATCGCTGCTTTTTCTGCCTATTGCTTTTGAAAAATAATTTTTAAACGGTACAGAAAATGCCTCTTCATACATACCTTTCTGCAACATTCTGTTTAATTCGCCTATTGACTCGGTATCGCTGTCAAACGATTTACGGTATCCCTGTACGCCGCTTTGTATGCAGAAATCCCTTAAGGCTAAAAGTTCCTCGTATGCATCCTTAACAAGTGCGGAAATATATTCGCACGCATATTTCCCCCACACAGAATTCCAAAAGCTGTATGATTCTGTTTCATTCACATCATACACTTTTATCTGCCTTTTAATCCAATTTTCAGGAGCCGCATCGCTTTGAATAAACTTATATGTGTCCAAAATCAACTGCGCAAAACTCAAATCGCTGAATTTTTCGGAATATGTCTCGGAAAGACGCAAAAAAGCCTCTTCTTTCTCAGAGTAATACTTTTCAAACACATCGTCCAACACATCCTTTTCCATAAGCGAAAGTTCATTTTCATCGCCTATAGAAAACGCAGGATCAAGACCGCATAAAATAAAATTCTGCTTAACTACGCTTAAACAAAAAGCATCAATAGTTGTTATATATGACTTTGAAAGCAATGCTTTCTGC
>JAFTXL010000127.1 GCA_017464985.1 Clostridia bacterium
ACAGTAACGTTTTTTTTGAGTGGATGCGGCGTGAGCAGTAATGACAGTAATACAAATGAAAAGGTGCTTGAATATTATGATAACTCCGATTGTATAAATATTGATGTTGCTTCAGGTAATTCACTCTGTTTTGATATCGTCTTTTTTACAAAAGAAAAAGTCAAGAATGTGGAGTTTGTGTCTTGTACAGGGGAAAATATTGATAATAATTATACTGTTTCAATATTTGATAATACAATAGATATTTATAGAGATCACTGTTACCGGACTTTATACTGCTCAGATTGGATGATCGAAATGATAGTTACTGAAGAGAAGGCGGATTTTGCAATTAATTCGATAACCTTACTTGTAGACGAGGAGAAAAAAGAAATTGATTTTAGTACACCGATTTCTTTTTGTTCAGATAGTGGTAATGATATGATTAACGATGAGCTGTGCGCAACATATTTTCCTAATGAATTTTCGAGTACTATGATTAACTCAAATGAGGTTTTGGAATATTCTTTTGCAGCAGAGAGTGATTGTACAATAAAGAATATAAGCATAGGAGCCGGCATAGAACTTGCAAATCCTCAATATTGCATAAATGGTGTAAAAACCGTGTCTGATGTTCTTCCTATAGATGTAAAAAAAGGTGAAACATTTACAATAAATTTTAGCTATGAATCTTCTGATTTAAATAGATTTAGCTATGTTCAAACAAATTTGTCCTTGACTTATGAAATTGATGGAGTGGAAACAACAAGAAAAGGTGTAGTTATTTTCAATCCGACTTCACCGGTAGATGAAGAACTTGAAAGGATTGATAGTTATATTGATTTTGTAATTAGTAAATAGATGAGGTGCCGGATTTGAAAAATAAAGTAATGCCGATAATATTGTTGCTTGTAATTGTGGGACTTTGCATTTTCGGAATTGGCAAAATGATAAACGAAAATGCTAACAAGGAAGAGGCGGTTCCTATAGCAGAAAGCATTGTTACTCAGCTCAGATATACAGTTGAGTCAAACTATATCGAGAATTCGTTAGTTTTATCAGGTACAGTGGTTAATCATAATACAGACAATTATGTTGTTGTTTCTGGTGAAATTCCGGAAAAGACAGAGACAGAAATAAAGTGTTCTGTTTATGAAGATGTGAGTATAGGAGATACATTATTTGTCATAAATGGTAAGGATTACAAGAGTAATGTTAGTGGAAAAGTAACAGATGTCACAGTGGCGTTAAGATTTGAGTAGCGAGTAATATAATAAAATATAGTTTCTAGTAAAGAAGCTCAAATAATTTATTGACGGACAGACATAGTTCTATTATAATCCCTTATTGTGTGAGTCATAAAGCGCACGCGGCTTGCACGGTTTCAAATATAATAAATTTAGAAGCACGATTTTTGCATCTGTGCCAACATCCCCTTTGAAAAGCAAAGTTTTCATGGGGTTACAAATCACCTTATTGTGAAAAAGTAAGGTGTACACATTGGATAGTTCTTTTATAAGAACCGTAATCCGCAAAATGCGGATTGGAGAGAACTTATGCTGCAGTTGTCCGAATGAGTTGTTTTCCGTGTATCGTGAAGCAGTCGGATGATTTGTAAAAAACTCTTTGCGGGGGCTTTGTTTTTCGTCCGGTGTGGGGTTCGCGCAGAGCTGTATACGGCTGTACGCGGTCTTGAAAGCCGCAAAGGGTGGATGCAAAAAATGGATAACATTGAAAAAAAGAACGTAGTAGAATTGAAGAACATCACCGTAAAGTTTGACGGAGAGACCGTACTTGACGATATGAGTCTTTCTATAAAAGACGGTGAATTTGTAACTCTTTTGGGTCAGTCAGGATGTGGAAAAACTACCACACTCCGTCTCATCGCAGGATTTTTAGAACCTGACAGCGGAGAAATATTTTTTGACGGCAAAAAACTGAACGGTGTGCCTGCGCATAAGAGACAGGTAAACACTATTTTTCAGCGCTATGCGCTTTTCCCTAATTATAATGTATATGATAACATTGCGTTCGGTCTCCGTGTAAACAAAGTAAAAGAGTCCGAAATTAAAGAGCGTGTTGCTGAGATGCTTAAGCTTGTAAACCTGGAAGGCTTTGAAAAGAGAAGCGTGGACAGGCTGTCGGGCGGTCAGCAGCAGCGTGTTGCTATTGCGCGCGCTGTTATAAACCGTCCCAAGGTGCTTTTGCTTGATGAGCCATTGGCAGCTTTGGACGCAAAGCTCCGCAAGGATATGCAGAATGAACTTAAGAATATTCAGCGCAGACTCGGCATCACATTTGTATTTGTTACGCACGATCAGGAAGAGGCTCTCTCTATGTCTGATACTGTTGTTGTAATGAATGACGGAAAAATTCAGCAGATAGGTACGCCTATTGATATCTATAATGAACCTCAGAATGCGTTTGTTGCCGATTTTATCGGTGAATCGAATATTCTTGACGGCGTAATGAGAGAGGATTTCAGAGTATGCATGGACGGCTGTGACTTTAAGTGTCTTGATAGCGGCTTCGGCAAAAACGAGCCTGTGGATGTGGTTATACGGCCTGAAGACGTTGACATAGTTCCCGAGGAGCAGGGGATGCTCACGGGAGAGATTACTTCTGTTACTTTTAGAGGCGTGCATTTTGAAATTATTATAGATGTGCAGGATTTCAAATGGATGATTCAGACTACTGACGAACACAAAACAGGCGAAAAAGTCGGCTTGTATATAGAGCCCGATGCCATCCATGTAATGAAAAAGTCGCAGTATTCCGGTCAGTTCGGAGATTACAGTTCATACAGTGATGAGATTGAAGAATTAAGTGTTGTAGAGGAGTCAGATGATGAATAAGGGGCATTCGGTAAAAACTACCTTACTTAATGCGCCTTATGTAGTGTGGTCCGTAATATTTATAATCATTCCTTTGCTGATGGTTGCATTTTATACCTTCACCAAAAATGTTGAATATTATGACATATCATTCAGCACCGCTGACGGAACATCATATTCATATGAAATAGACGGCGCGACCGTAAACAATATAGAAGAAGCAAAAGAAAAAGCCTTGAAACAGGCAGGATTAAGTGAAGAAGAGAAAAACACTGTTTCTTTCGGAGATGTTTCCGAGCAAAGACATACAGTGTTCACGTTTGAATATTTTAAAACGATATTCAGCCAAGATATCGGACGTGCTTTTGGAAGGTCATTTTTGTATTCGCTTATAGCGACAGCTTTTTCGCTTGTTTTGGCATATCCTTTTGCGTATGTACTGAGCAAGTCGAGCGTAAAGTCACAAAAGATGCAGATGATGCTTATAATGCTTCCGATGTGGATGAGTATGCTCGTGAGAACATATTCTTGGATGAATATTCTTGAGAAAAATGGTCTGATAAATACTATTCTCGAATTTATAGGTTTTGGACCTGTAGAATTGCTCGGAACTCCGTCGGCAGTTATATTGGGTATGGTATACAATTATCTGCCTTACATGATATTGCCCATTTATACGGTCATGTCGAAAATCGAGCAGTCACTCCACGAGGCGGCGGAGGATCTCGGCTGTAATTGGTGGCAGAAGTTCAGAAGACTTATTCTCCCTCTCAGTGTTCCCGGTGTTATATCCGGAATAATTATGGTATTTGTTCCGTCGATATCAACTTTCTATATCTCCCAGAAGATGAGTAACGGAAGAATTGTACTGATAGGAGACCTTATCGAGGCAAGAATAAAAAATAACTATGCGGACGGCGGCGTCAATATCGGCGCGGCAATGTCTCTTGTTCTAATGGTTGTTATACTTATCTGTACTGTCATAATGAACAAATTCTCTGACGATGACGGAGGTAATATTGCGATATGAAAATAGTTAAACGCTTAATTACCTTTTTAGTATACGTTTTTCTGTATGCTCCGCTCATAATAATGGTTCTGTTTTCATTTAATTCCGGACGAAGCACAATGGTTTTTGAAGGTTTTTCTCTGAAATGGTACAGTACATTACTTAGTAATAATGTACTTATGGAATGTCTGCAGAACTCTCTTATATTGGCGGTAACATCATCTGTCATAGCGACGGTATTGGGAACACTTGCGGCTGTCGGTGTGTACAGGCTTAAAAACAAATACATATCCGGAACGATAATGACGGTAAATAACATTCCTATGATGAATCCCGATATTGTTACGGGTGTTTCGCTTATGCTGCTGTTCGTATTCGTCGGAACTTTTCTCGGACTTACGGAAAAAACAAATTTCTGGACATTGCTCATAGCGCACATAACCTTCAATATTCCGTATGTATTGCTGAATGTACTGCCGAAACTTAAGCAGATTGACAAAAATCTGGTAGAAGCTGCTATGGATTTGGGGTGTACTCCGAATCAGGCGTTCTTTAAAGTTGTGCTTCCTCAGATAAATCCCGGTATTATGTCCGGCTTATTGATGGCATTTACTTTGTCGTTTGATGACTTTGTAATAAGCTATTATACAAGCGGTACTGATTTCAGAACACTGCCTCTTTACGTATACGATATTGTAAAGAAACCGGTTAAGCCGAATATCTATGCTTTGTACAGTATCATATTCATATTGATTTTGCTTGTACTTATCATAAACAATTTTGTGCTTAACGGTTCAAGTAAAAAAGAGTCAAGCGGACGTGTTAAAAAGATAGTTTCCGCGGCGCTTGCGGTTGTTGTTCTTGTTGTAGGTGTTTTTGCTTTTAGAGGATGCGATACAACGCATGTAGTCGGCTCATTGAATGCCGAATATTCAAAAGAGTTTGAAGGAACGACACTTAATGTTTATAACTGGGGCGAATACATATCAGACGGAAGCGATGAATCGCTTGATGTAATAGCCGCATTTGAACAGCTTACCGGTATCAACGTAAACTATATTACTTACGAGAGCAACGAGGTAATGTACTCAAAATTGAAGAGTAATTCTGATTCGTATGATATCATTATTCCGTCAGACTACATGATTGAAAGGCTGAAGAATGAGGGAATATTACAGAAACTTGATTTCTCTCAGATTACACACTACGATAATATAGATGAGAAATACAAGAATCTGTATTTTGACGAGAATAACGAGTATTCCGTTCCGTACAGCGTCGGAATGGTGGGATTGATTTACAATACAACTATGGTAGAGGAAGTTCCTACAAGTTGGAATGTGTTGTGGGATGAAAGATATTCCGGAGATATTCTTACTTTTAATAACTCCCGTGATGCCTTTGCTATTGCGCAGAAAGTATTGGGTCAGAGCTTCAATACTGAAAATAAAGCTGATTGGGATGCAGCTGCCGATTTACTGAAAAAGCAGAACTCTGTTCTTCAGGGAAGAGTAATGGACCAGGTGTTTGAGAAAATGGAAGGCGGAAACGCCGCTCTTGCTCCCTACTATGTAGGCGACTTCCTGATAATGCAGGAAGAAAATGAGGATCTTGATTTTGTATTTCCCGAGGAAGGTGTAAATGTCTTTGTTGACTCAATCTGCGTACCGTCATGTGCTAAAAACTATGATGCCGCAATGATGTTTATAAACTTCCTGCTCGAACCGGAGGTCGGTTTGGCAAATGCAGAATATATCGGTTATGCTTCACCTAACACGGCAGTTGTGAATCATCCTGATTATTCTTACAAGGACAACGAATATCTGTATCCTTCCGAAGAAGATATGCCGGGGGTTGAATATTTCTACGATTTGCCGCCCGAAATAAGAAACTATTATGAAAATCTCTGGGTGGAGATAACCAGCTCATGAGTTGACTTCAGTCACATGAATTAGATGCAAAGATATATTAAGGAACATTTTTCCGAAATAGTCGGGAAAATGTTCCTTATTCCGTAAAACAAGTATCATTGCACAAAACTGTTCTGAATGATATACTTTCTGTAAGTTATGTTCGGAGGTATTGAAGTTGAAGAAAAAAATAATTTTATCTGTAGTTTATATATTGATAATAGCGATTGTATCATGTGTTTTTTCGGATAATTTGACGGCAGAAGCTGCTGTTTTAAAGGTTGGGGACAAGCTGACTATAGGAACATATGAGCAGGACAATAATTCAGATAACGGAAAAGAAGCTGTTTCATGGATAGTTCTTGATGCGCGTGAGGGCAAAGCTCTTGTGATATCAGAAAAAATACTCGATTGCCGTGTGTTTCATAAATCGTCTGTTGCAGCATGGAGCAGCAGCGATGTGAGAGCATGGCTTAATGGTACTTTTTATTCCGAAGTTTTCAGTGACAGCGAAAAAAGTTATGTGCAATTACGCAAGATTTCAAATGTTTCTACCGTTACCGTGGGTGACCGTTTTACTGAAGATAGACTATTTTTGCTTAGCGTAACAGAAGCAAACGCATACAATGACATACTTGATAAAGCAGGAAATATATCTACGGCATACGCTGTTTCAAAAGGTCTGTTTACTGAGGAAGGAAACGGATATTGGTGGCTTCGTACTGCGGGCGCGGATGATAAGCATACTGCAATGGTAAATCCCGACGGAAGTGTATATAAATCAGGCTGTATAGCATCTTACCTCAATATGGGAGGAATCCGTCCTGCAATGTGGATAGATTTAAAAACGGCTTCTTTGGGCGGAAATACACTTACAGTAAATTATATTTACAGTAACGGTAAAACAGCTTTTGAAAGCTATTTTGCGGCTATAAGTCCGGGAGAAGCATACAGTATTACATCTCCTGCGGCAAACGGATACAAGGCGGATAAGGAAACTGTTTCGGGAACCATGGGTGATGAAGATACAGTAATTACTGTCACATATAAAAGTACGGCAAAAACAGACAGAAGCATAAGCACTCCGACTAAGCAGTCTGCGGACAGCAAAGGTGTAACTCTCAATGCGGTAAAATTTGACGGAGACGGAACTGTTTATTACGGTTATAGTCTCAGCGATGATATAAGCAGTGTATCTAATTGGCAGGAAAGTACATCTTTCACGGGAATGATCGGAGGAAAAACGTATTATTTCTTTGCAAAAGTAACAGGATCTGCGGTGTATAATGATGCGTATTCTTCTTCGTTAAAGATAGATACTGAAAAAGCAGAACGTGAAATAGACGCGCCGAAGATTGCGAGTTATAATCATAATTCTGTTTCTGCATATGAAATAAGCGCGTATGGAGGCGGCTCGGTTTCTTATGGAATTTCCACTGTGAATAATCCTTCACGTGTCACGGAGTGGAAAAATTACCCTGTGTTCAGAAGTCTTTCGCCGGGAGTGAAATATTATGTATTTGCAAAGGCGGCAGAGACTGAAAATTTTGCAGAGGCATATTCTTATTCAGAGGTTACAACCTCTTCTGCCAAAACAGGAACAGCAATACCTGAGATTGCTGAAGTTACAGCAAGCAGCATTACTGTCAATCCGCTTAATATTGTTGTAGGAAAAGCTCTTTACGGAATTACAGACCAAGAGGATTTTAAGACTGTTTCTGAATGGACATCGGATCCTGTTTTTGAAAATCTGGAACCGGGAAAGAGATACTATATATTTACAAAAATTGAAGGTGCGGAAATAACAGAGTCTTCTGCTTGTAATTTTGTATCGGTTGTTACAAAATCAGGTACCCGCAGTATTTCTGCTCCTGTTGTAGTTTCAGCAGAGGGAACAACTGTTACATTGGAAAAGAAGGATGTTGTCGGTGACGATTTTATATGTTTCGGAATAAGTACACAGAATAATGCTGATACTGTATCTGTATGGCAGATTAGTAATGTTTTTTCAAACTTAAACGAAAATACTGAATACTTTATTTTTGCGAAGCTCAGTAACGGAACTGCCGAAGAAGATATTATTTCCGAGAGTGTTTCGGTAAAAACGACTGTAGCAGTACCTGATGTGGGTAACAGCAGTTCACCGGGCAGCGAATCTGACTCAAACAGCACTTCTGACACAGAAAGTACCGCAGCACCGGGTAGTGAATCAGGTTCAGACAGTTCTGAGAACGAAACAGCTGCGAGCGGAGAAGATCAGCCTTCTGATAATCAGGAACAGAAAGAACCTTCTGCCGCACAAGGTCAAAGCACATCCTCCGCAGAGCAGGCAGATAAAACCGGCAGTGCAGACGGTAAGGATGATAATAAAAATGAAGATGATAAAGAGAGCAAAAACGGCAAAAATAGCAATACCGTGTTGATTGTTGTGATATGTGTAATTATTGTATTACTTGCAGGCGGCGGAGCCGCTGCGTATTATTTCCTTGTATATAAAAAGAAGAAAGAGAAAAACCAGGGGGATTCCGAATGAAGAAATCTTTGTTAAAAAAATATGCGAATGCCATTGTTACGGTGGGTGCAAATGTTCAGAAAGGGCAGCATGTGAAGATAAATGCGAGTGTTGAAATCGCCGATTTTGTCAAATATGTTGTTGAAGCGGCATATAAAGCGGGAGCTGAGAAAGTATGGGTCGATTGGAGCTTTGATCAGATTACAAAGCTCAATTACAGATACCAAAAGACTTCTGTTATGTCAAAAGTGTCTGCATGGCAGGAAGCAAAACTTCAGGAGGAAGTGGATGTAATTCCTTGCCGTATTGTTATTTTGTCGGATGATCCTGACGGATTAAAAGGTATAAACCTTGAAAAAATGCAGAAAGTGCAGCAGAAGCAGTATAAAGTTATTAAGAAATACCGTGACGCGCTTGATTGCAAACAGCAATGGGTAATTGCTGCCGCTCCGTCAAAGGCATGGGCGAAAAAAGTTTTTCCTGAGATGCGCACCAATGCAGCTGTTGAGGCGTTGTGGGAAGCTATTTTAAAGACTGTTTATATTTCCGAGGAAATAGACGCGCATGCCGCATGGGAAGAACATAATAAAAGTTTTGCGGAAAAATGTAATATATTGAACAGTTACAAGTTTGAAAGACTGGAATATAAAAGCAGCAACGGAACCGATTTTTCAGTAGGGCTTATACCTGAAGCTAAGTGGGAAGGCGGAGGCGAATATACGCTTTCAGGCGCGTATTTCAATCCCAACATGCCTACTGAGGAGATTTTCACATCGCCGATGAAAGGAAAGGCGGAGGGCGTAGTGGTTGCAACTAAGCCGCTTTGCTACCGCGGACAGCTTATTGAAAACTTTAAAATAGAGTTTAAAGATGGCAAAGCTGTTAAGTGGAGTGCAGAAAATGGAGAGGAACTTCTTACTAAGATGCTTACATGCGATGAAGGTGCCGCAATGCTTGGCGAAGTTGCGCTTATACCGTACGATTCTCCGATAAATAAACTCGGAGT
>JAFTXL010000128.1 GCA_017464985.1 Clostridia bacterium
AGCATTAAAGGAATTAAGAGCATAATATATTATGTAAATTATTATTACAGGTTGTGAAAATGTGTTTATAAACTATGCGGTAAAAAAATTTCTTGGTTCCAATACCGGAAAAGGTTTTAAAGGATTTTATGAAGATTTGCTCTATAAGAGCGGATACGGTGATGACGGGCAATCTGTTTTTATTTTAAAAGGCGGTCCGGGTACGGGAAAATCAACTTTTATTAAAAAGACTGCGGCAATGCTTGAGAAGATGAATTGTGATGTAGAACTTTTAAGATGTTCAGGCGATGTGAACAGTTATGACGGTGTTGTAAGCCGTATGGGCGGTATAACTGTCGTTGATGGCACAAGTCCGCACTGTATCGACCCCGTATGCCCCGGTGTGTGTGAGAGCATATTGAATTTAGGTGAATTCTGGGATAGAAGTGTTTTATCGCAATATTCAGATAAAGTCGATGAATGCATAAAACGGAAAAAGCTTATGTACAAAAAAGCATATCATTATTTAGCTGCGGCGGGAGAGATATACAAAGACCGCGCGGATATTTTGATGCAGAATGTTGATGGATATAAGGTTGAATTGTATGCAAAATCATTGGCAGAAGAACTTGTGAAAACAAAGAAAGGCGATGGAGCAAAAGGCAGAAAAAGACGTGCTTTTGCGACTGCCGTAACATCTGAGGGTATCACAGGAGCTCTTCCCGGTATGCCTGACGGCGAATTGAGCAATGGCAGTATTTACTGTGTAAACAGTATTTTTGGACTTTCTTCCGCAAGGCTTTTGGAGGTTGTTGCAGATAGCGCGCTTTCTGCCGGATATGATGTGAATTGTTATTATTGCGGTTTTGACAGCGGTAAACTTGAGCATATCACTGTTCCGGAACTTGGATTTATGATTGTCACATCAAATGAAGCGCATACTTTTGTCAGAGGCACAAAAGTTACTGAAATTGAATTTGAGGGATTTATGAAAGATGATGCCGTACTAAACGAGAACAGCTGCAAAGGATTCGATGTAGGATATAGCCGCATAAGATTTGATGAACTTACGGAACGTGCTTTCAGAGCGCTTGCAAAGGCTTCGGAGGCGCACATAGAAATGGAAAATTATTATGTAGAGGATATGGATTTTGCCGGACTTACTCAATATAAGGATTTTGTTCTTGATGATATTGCTGCTGAAGTTCACAATAATATTGTCAGCGGTATATAAGCTGTTTTAAGACATGTTGTCATTTATGTATTTACGGTAACGAAAGAAAATGACAACAGGGTTGCGCATCCCGGAGGATGCACAATAGGCGCACGCCCTATTGACATGCATATAGATGCGTTTTCATCTCTCGGTGTTTCTTTTAATTCTGAGAAGGAAGGAGAAAATATCATCTTCGCAAACGGACACATAAAAGGCGGCTCGGTAGTCTTGAAGTATCCGAGTGTTGGTGCAACTGAAAATATCATGATAGGGGCTTCGTCATGTACTGAAAAGACTGTGATAATAAATGCGGCCTGTGAACCTGAAATCGTTGATTTGCAGAATTATCTGCAAAAGTGCGGTGTGAACATAACAGGTGCCGGTACATCTGTTATTACAATTTACGGTACATCGGAGATGAATAAAGTTGTTGTACATGATGTAATTCCGGACAGGATTGAAGCTTGCACGTATCTTACTGCTGCATGCCTTATAGGTGACGGTGTGCTGCTGAAAAACTGCGGAATAGATAATCTGTCGCTTTTTTTGAATATATTGAATAAGTGCGGCGCTGAGTTTTCTTTCTGCGGTGACAGCATAAATGTTGTAAAATCTGTTTCGGCAGATTTTCCTGGGCTTCCGATGTTCATTAAAACAGGACCGCATCCTATGCCTGCAACAGATATGCAGCCTTTTTTTACTGTTATTGCTGCTGTGACAGGATGTTTCTGCGCGATAGAGGAGACTGTTTTTCCTGACAGGCTTAAACATGTCGGCGAGCTTTGCCGTATGGGGGCAAAGCTCGCCGTAAGCGGCAGATTTATTCTTTGCAGCGGTGCAGCCGGGCTGCGCGGCGCCGAACTTGCATCAAGCGATTTGAGGTGCGGCGCCGCATTGCTTGTTGCCGCATTGTGCGCCGAGGGCGTTTCTGTCGTTAATGACAGCTTTGACTACATAATGCGGGGCTACTGTGAGCCTGAGAAAAAACTGTCTGCCCTCGGCGCTCACATTGTAAAACTGCAGCGGTGATGCCAAATTAGGAATCGGAATGTACTTTCACAGCAAAATTCAGTGAGTAAATGATATAGATTTGCGCGCGATTTTGCTGGACTTATAAAAAAAGCTGTGGCATACTGAAAACATTGTGAAATGGCTTTGAATGAAGCCGGGGCAATCGCTTGCGGAATTTTGACGTGTCAGATATAATGCGAAAATTCCGCGGCCGAAATGAGATATCATACTAATTTTGTGCGAAAAATCACAGATTTTATTTATTATGCAGTGACTAAAAAATTTATTGTGATTTTTCGTTAGCGATTGCCCCCGTATAAAGCTGTTTTGACGCTGATGTTTTTGTAGTAAAGGTGATTTTATGATAGATGCGGTTTTGCTTGGCTGCGGTGGGTCTATACCGCTTAAAGAGAGATGGCTTACTTCATGTCTGGTCAGGTGTAACGGAAAATGTATATTGATTGACTGCGGAGAGGGTACACAGATTGCCCTTAAATCGGCGGGGTACACATTCAAACCGATAGATGCGATTCTGTTTACACATTTTCATGCTGACCACATTTCGGGACTTCCAGGTTTTCTTTTGTCGATGGGAAATGCCGGCCGTGAGGAACCTCTTGAACTTATCGGTCCAAAAGGGCTGTCCCGCACCGTGAATGCATTGCGTGTAATTGCGCCTGAGCTGCCTTTTGAGGTTAAATGTACTGAAATCAGCGGCAATAATGAGACTTTTCACATTGATGAATTTGAAATCAATGCATATAAAATGATTCATTCTGTAACCTGCTACGGATATAGGATAGATGTTCACAGAGCAGGTAAATTTGACAGGGAGCGGGCTCTTGATTTGGGTCTGCCTCAGAAAATGTGGGGGATTCTGCAAAAAGGGGAGAATGTTGAGTACGAGGGGAAAGCGTATTCTCCGTGTGATGTTCTCGGTGCTCCGAGAAAAGGCATATCAATTGCGTACTGTACTGATACAAGACCTGTTGAAAATATTGTCACTATGGCAGACCGTGTCGATTTGTTTATATGCGAGGGTATGTACGGAGAGGATGAGAAACAGCAGAAGGCTGCTGATAAGTTTCATATGACTTTCCGTGAGGCTGCGGAACTTGCCAAAAGGGCAGAGGTAAAGAAACTGTGGCTAACTCATTTCAGCCCATCGCTTGTTGAGCCGGAAGCATATATCGGTAATGCAAAAGAGTTGTTTTGCGATGTATGCTGCGGATATGACGGCATGAGTACGGTTCTTACATTTGAAGAGTAATACGGCAGTTCGGTTTTGTTATGGCTGACTGCGATTGATGAAAAATCCCATCTCTATGGTAAATACATTATTTTCACATTTTAATTCACAGAAACCGTTGTACTTTTTGACTGTGCTGCTGATGGAATAAAGTCCTATTCCGTGAGCTGCACGGTCGTTTTTAGTTGTTTGCACGGAATTGTTTTTTACGGTCACATTTTCCGCGACAGGATTTGAAATTTTTACTAAAAGCAGATTTTTGTTCTGCGTTACACATACCGATACAGTTTTTTGATCTGACACAGGCAGCTTCATACAGGCTTCTATGGCATTATCAAGAGCATTGCCGAATGTTACGCAGAGATCGATAGTATCTATTGCGTCGTACGAAAGTATACCGTCAAAAATAATTGATGTATTGTAATTTTTCGCGTCTAGCTGCTTGTCTGAAATCAG
>JAFTXL010000129.1 GCA_017464985.1 Clostridia bacterium
ATTCTTGTCTGAATACCGTTATTCTCAAGATACTGAACTACGGAATTTCTGCTTACGCCTTCTCTGCATGTGATGAGGAAACCGAACCAGCTCGGGTCAGAATTCTCACAAGCCTCCGGAAGTATGAGTTTATCAGAAACTGCTTCAAGTCCTGCTCTGAGTCTTTTGAAGTTTGCTTTTCTGCGCTCAACAAAAGACGGGAACTTTACAATCTGAGCGCATCCTACAGCAGCCTGCATATCAGTTGCTTTAAGATTATATCCGAAATGTGAATATACATACTTGTGGTCGTATCCGAGCGGAAGCTCACCATACTGTTTGTCAAATCTGTGCTGACAGATATTGTCGCATCCCGAAGGACATACACAGTCACGTCCCCAGTCACGGAGTGAACGTGCGATACGGTTTAGAAGCGGGCTGTTGGTATACACTGCACCGCCCTCACCCATTGTCATATGATGCGGAGGATAGAAGCTTGATGTTCCGATATCACCGATTGTACCTGTGAATTTCTCCTCGCCGTCAATAGTATACTTTGAGCCGAGCGCATCGCAGTTATCTTCTATAAGCCACAAATTATGCTTGTCGCAGAATTCCTTTACAGCTTTCAAATCAAACGGATTTCCGAGAGTATGAGCAGCCATAACAACTTTAGTCTTATCAGACAAAGCCGCCTCGAGCTTGTCAATATCAATGTTATACTGAGGAATTGTTACATCAACAAAAACAGGAACTACACCGTACTGAATAGCAGGGGTTACTGTTGTCGGGAATCCCGCAGCTACGGTAATCATTTCATCGCCGGGCTTTACTGCACGCTCTTTAAGAAGAGGCGATGTAAGTGTCATAAATGCCAAAAGGTTGGCCGATGAACCTGAGTTCACAAGAGAACAGTATTTAACATTCAAATACTCGGCAAACTTCTTTTCAAACTCATCAGTATATCTGCCGGCTGTAAGCCAAAACTCAAGAGAGCTGTCTACTAAGTTTACCATCTCGGCACTGTCATATACTCTTGACGCATACGGAATACGCTGTCCCTCTGTATAAGTCTTTTTTACATTGTGAAATTTATCGCAGTATTCTTTTACGGCACTCAATATTTCTTCTTTTGCCTGTTTCTCATTCATATTTTCAAACATATCAATATACTCCGTTTCCTCGTGTAAAGTTTTATTTTAAAAAAGCAAGTCTTGATGCAAATTCATCAATCTGTTTGTCCATACAATCAGATACATTTTCTCCTGCAAAGTAAACCTTTGTCCACTCAACAGTCTTTTCTATTGCATTTTCTATATTCCATGCTGTATTCCAACCGAACGTCTTTTTAATTTTCGAGCAGTCAAGCTTCAGGAAGTTAGCCTCGTGAGGGCCGCCCATGAACTTATTTTCCCAAGCCATACCGTTTCCCCACTTATCACAAAACAGCTGTACTATATCGGCTGTTGTAACACAGTCTATATCGTCAGGACCAACGTTATAATTGCCTGCAAGCGAACCGTCTTCATACTGCTTCATGGCGATTGTCAAATAAGCAAACACAGGCTCCAATACATGCTGATACGGTCTTGTCGAATGAGGGTTACGAACGATGATATTTTCACCCTTCTCGGCAGCTCTTACGCTGTCGGGAATAATACGGTCATTCGCAAAATCACCGCCACCTATTACGTTACCTGCTCTCGCAGTAGAAATAGCTGTATCGCGTTCACCGAAAAATGAAACTTTGTAGCTGTATGTAACAAGTTCTGAGCAGGATTTACTGTTTGAATACGGATCGTATCCGCAAAGAGGCTCGTTTTCACGGTAACCCCATTCCCACTCTTTGTTTTCATAAACCTTGTCAGTAGTTACGTTCAAAAATGATTTTACACACGGATTGAGACGTACACATTCCATGATATTAACAGTGCCCATCACGTTCGTCTCATATGTGTAAACAGGTTCTTTATAAGAATCTCTTACAATCGGCTGTGCCGCAAGATGAAGTACAACTTCAGGCTGAAATTCTTCAAAACATTTTTTCAATTTTTCTAAGTCACGCACATCTCCTATAACAGACTTGCACAACTTGTCACCTTCAATAATGTCATATAAGCTCGGATTTGTCGGAGGAGTAAGAGAATAGCCCATTACCTCTGCTCCCAATGCATTTAATACTTTAAGCATCCATGAACCTTTAAATCCTGTATGTCCTGTTACAAGAACACGCTTACCTTTGTAAAATTTAATCAACGAATTATCTGTCATTATAAACCGCCTAATTTAACAAAAATAAGTTTACAGCGGTATTTACGCAAAATAAATACCGCATGCAAACATTAAAATTAATCTTTCCAGCTCTTCCACGGAGCATTTCCCGATGCCCACAGTTCTTCAAGCTGCATCTTGTCTCTCTGCGTATCCATACACTGCCAAAAACCGCTGTGTCTATACGCCATAAGTTCGCCTGCATGAGACAGATCCTCAAGCGGAGCTTTTTCAAATACGGTAGAATCGCCTTCTTTTATGTAATCGAACACTTCAGGCTGGAGAACCATAAATCCGCCGTTTATCACACTGCTGTCCTGACTCGACTTCTCTCTGAATTCATGAATACAGTCACTGCCGTCTTCAATACCGAGCACGCCGAATCTTTGTCCAGTAGGAACAGCTGTAAGTGTAGCAAGCTTTCCGTGGCTCTGATGGAACTCTACCAATTTAGCTATATCTACATTACAGACACCGTCTC
>JAFTXL010000130.1 GCA_017464985.1 Clostridia bacterium
GATTTGAAATAACAGGAACATAATCGCTTGTAATACCAAAACTTATATAATCCTCATACGGCAAAGACGTACCGCCTGTGCCGCTGACATAATTTTCCTGTACCATTCTGTCAGATGTATAAATCTCGCCGTCTGCCATAGTAAAACCGAGCGATGTAGAATAACTTCCTCCTTCACTCAGCAATGCTTTTCCTCCGTTTGCAGGCTCTACCTGTGAACCTACATACATCCACCACAAATCGGCATTGATAGCTGCGAGCGCAGACTTATCAGTGTTCTGAGCATTATACTCACTGACCATTCCATCAATATTTGTATTCCAGTCGTGGTAAGCACGGCTTCCGCCATATTGAGTTTCAAGATACAAATTTTCAGTAGACATATCTATCTCTACAACATTAAACTCAATAGACTGGCTTGAATGATATGCGCCTGCAGCAGCTGTCATCTGTGTATACGTAACACCTTCAGCCAAAGTTTTTGTGGCACTGAGTGTAGTATTCCGCAAATTTGCGGCAGCAGGTGTCGCAGCGGAAACACCCATCGCAGCGGACAGCGATGTAGCAACCATAGATACCGCAAGCGCCGCGGATAATACTTTTGAAAATTTTTTCATTTCAACTATTCCTTTCTCTCTATATGTTATGAATTTATATTTTCATGTCTGTATAACATGTATTACGCAAACTTATTCTGTTTCGCGCTTTCCTCTGCCCATTTGGCAGTTTCCTCTGACGGACTTGCTATAACAGCCGTACAGAACACTGTACAAGGAGGATTGTTCTTTACAGTTTCAACAGCAGCGGTAACAGCCGACACATCACCGACAATAAATACTGTCACATGACCTCCGCACTTATAATTCCATGTTTTAAAATTAACATCTGCAGCTTTAAGTACCTGATCCACAACAAGTACAGCATTTGCAGTGCCTAAAATTTCAATCAATCCAAGAGCTCCGTAATTCATATGCCAAGCACCGTTCCTTTCAAACACTTATTACTTATTTATAGTCATCTGTATAGCAGTTTCAGTATCTGCCGCAGGTGATGCTATAACTGTATGCGCTACGATTTTTGATATCGGCTGCGCCGCTGCAAGAGCAGCTTCCATAGCCGCCTCAACATTTGCCACACTTCCGCGAAGCTTTACACACGCCCCGCTTTTCAATCTATTTCTCTCTATACCCTGTACCTTGACATCAGCCGCTTTTGTAGCCGCATCCATCGCTACAAAACATGCACAAAAGCTGTCAAGTTCAAATATTCCTATTGCCTGTTTTTCAAATCCTGTTTCCACAGAAATGCCCTCCTATTTATAAATTTCTAATTTTGATTATATCTGTAGACAAATTAAAAATCAACACAAAATCACTCATGGCATGCAAACGCATGAAAAGTGAGAATTAAAAAGACAAAAAACACATTTTCCTTTCCGACTGAGTACCACAGTGCGCGGGATTTGTATATGTTTAATACGCATGGATTTTCATGCATTTACCCTTACTCGGACGGCATTATGAAACGTCGAAGAAACTGCAAAAGTTTCTTCCTGGTTTCCTTATCCATATTCCTCATAGTGTGCGCGGCAATTGCCGCACTTTTCATCCTTGCTGAATTAAGATCGGTAAGAGTTTTGGCATTGGTAGAAAAAATAATATCAAAAACAGTATCCGTAAAAAAACGCCGTTCCTCAATACTCATGGACGAAAGCCATCTTTTTAATATATCATCGGTCTTTTTTCCGAACGAAGAACGTTCCGGTGATCTGACAAAAGAATTTTTCTTCACCTCCCATGAAAACGGGTCGTGTTGATAAAAATTCTTCTCACGGCTTCTTATTATCTCGTAATCTCCATTATCTTCAAACATTATGCCTACTGCAGATGATTCCGGAACAAGTTTTACTATTCTGTCAGATATTTCCGAATAATGTTTTTGGCTGTAAAAATCAATGTTAAATCCGGGACCGTCGTTACAATACACGTTACGGATTCTTTTTCTTACATCACCGTCGCAATTAACGGATGCCCATATTGATAAATTTCCACCCTTTGAATGTCCTCCGATACGTATGTCTCCCGGAAGCCTGGCGGCAACATCTTTCAGATACTCCACCGCCTTAATCTGTGACGGCACAGGAGATTCAAACATCATATGAAAATCCTCTTTCCAGCCTATCAGTGAATCGTCGGTTCCTCTGTACGATACAAAGATCGAATTATCAGGAAGTATAAAAGTCAGCGCTGCAAACTGCATATAATATTCTTCGCTGACCGTATTCTGGAAACAGCACAGCTTTACATCCGCAAATCTTTCCGACGCAGCCGCAGTCTCTGCCAAAACAATTACATCCTTAGGTATAATAGCTCCGAGATAACGGCGTTCATCAGGAAGCTGTGTCACACTTTCTGCCGCCTCACGCAAGCTTACCGCATCTTCTTCTGTTTCATAATAATTTTTTATTATTCCGTCAAAATCTATATACGACAACATGGAAAATATAAGATTATCCGCTTCATTGAACGGCTCGGTACAAAACGGCAAATCCCCTCTCCATTCAATATAATCAATGATATTTTTGTAATCTCTCATTTCAAAACTCCCCATTTCTCACATTAAGATCAATCATTCAAAGTATTCAGATTATATCACAGCTGTTTCTGATATAAAACAACCAAAGAATCACAAAACAGGGCAAAATAAATTTATTGACAATATAATTTCATAGTGATATATTTTTGATGTTGAGTGCGTTATCGCATTTGGTATTTATGATATTAAAATTAGATATCGGTATTTAAAGGCTGTGACGAAGACGATCGTCCAATCTTTTTTTCAGAGAGCCGTCATTTGGTGCGAGACGGTAAACAAGATTGTACATATGATTTATCACTTCCGAGCCGGAAGCCCGAAAGCATATTTGCAAGTAGACGTTTCC
>JAFTXL010000131.1 GCA_017464985.1 Clostridia bacterium
GGACATCTTGCAACAGGTGTGAATGATGCTTCTTTTTTTGTGCAGGCAGATGTTATTATCGGTTCAATACTGTTTTTGTTTATCCCTGAAAGACTTGTTACGAAAGGGGGCAGATTCTGTGCGGGTGCAGTAAAGGACAGTACCGGATATCTGGGAAAAGAAATGGAATTTGCAGCAAAGTCGCTTTCGGATGTAAGACAAAATGTAATGGATATTATGGCGGTATTTGCAGGCAGACAGAAAACGGATGACAATGTTCAGAAGGTATCCTCAAGGATATGCGGAAAATGCAGAAACAGGCTTGACTGCTGGGAGAAGAATTTTGAAAATACAAATTCAGCATTTATGAAGGTTCAGAGCAGCAAGACGGGAATTTTTCCGGCAGGCTTTGAATGTGTCAGCAAAAACAGGATTCTCGAAGAATTTGAAAAGTGCAGGAGAGATGATGCATTTTCAAAAATGCTGTTGACAAGGCTTAATGAAAACAGAGCCTTCATGTTTTCGCAGATGGAAGCGTCAGAGGATATTGTGAATTCGCTTTCGGCACGGATTAATGTCAGTGTATCAAAAAGTATGACATCAATTCTTTGCAGAACCCTTGACAAATACAGCATTGAGTTCACCTCGGCAATAGTTTTTTATACAAATGAAAACCGTCTTGTTGCAGAAATATATATCTGTGAAAATGCGGAAATCGATATTGAGCAGATATGCGATATTTTAAGCCGTGAACTTAGTGTCCCTCTTGAATGCACACAGCCATTTGCATGTTCCGGTGAAACAAGAATCAGATTCAGCCAGAAAACAAGGTACAGTCTTGATTATGCACAGTTTCAGCTGAGTGCAGAGGATGGGGAACAGTCGGGCGATACCTGCGGATACTTTACCGACGGACTTGGCTATGCCTATGTATTTGTTTCGGACGGAATGGGGCATGGAAGCCGTGCGGCTGTTGATTCCCAGCTTACCGCAAAGCTTTTCAAAAGGCTGGTAAGGCTTGGGATGAGCTGTGAGGGTGCTGTTAAAATGATAAATTCGGTTATGCTTGCAAAATCAGAGGAGGAAAGCTTTGCAACTCTTGATATTGCAAAAATCAATCTGGAAACGGGGGGAGTAACCCTTTGCAAGTCGGGTGCCTCATCAACGCTTATAAAATACGGAGATTCGGTGATGATGTTCAGCTTTGCGTCAAATCCGGTGGGAATTATTCATGATGCACACACATGCACCAAGGAGTGTGGTTTTTCAGAAGGAAATGTGCTTGTTATGATGTCTGACGGTGTACCCGAAAATGCGTACATGTATATAAAGGAACAGTTAATTTTAGGTACGGCACCGGATGAGCTTGCCGAAAATATTTGCAGGTATTCAAGAAAAATAACTTCGGGAAATCTGAAGGATGACATAACAGCTGTCTGCTTAAAGCTTATTTAAAATGAAAAATATGTAATATAAATTCTCTGAATATTCAAATTCTTTAAAATGTAATAAATAAAACAAACGATTTTTGGCAATATGCACTAAAATATACAATGTAAAATATATAGATTTCATGAAGTTTATTTATATTTACTAAAAAAGCTTGAATACTTTGCAGAATAATGTTAAAATAAATTGTAATAAGGAGGAGTTTATCACTATGAATAATTTTAACAAAGACAGCATGCCGGAAACATATAAATTTCCGTTGTATCTTTTCTATCAGGGAAAGAACAGTGAGGCTTATAAGTTTTTCGGTGTTCACAGAACAGAGAAAGATAATCAGCAGTATCATTGCTTTAGAGTCTGGGCACCAAATGCAGTAAGTGTTTCAGTAGTAGGTGATTTTAACGAATGGGATAAGTACGCCAATAAGATGAGTCTTATTTCTGACGGTGTGTGGGAATGTACAGTTCCTGCCCTCGAGCAGTTTTCGACATACAAATACTGTATTGAAACAAAGGCAGGCAAATTCCTTCTTAAATCCGACCCTTACGGAAATCATTTTGAAACAAGACCTGACAACGGCTCGAAAATTTTTGAAAGCAGCTATAAATGGTCTGATGAAAAATGGGAAAGCGAAAAGTCCGAAAAGATAATTTACAAGTGTCCTGTAAATATCTATGAGGTACATATGTCCTCATGGGTTCTTAACGAGGATGGAACAACTCTCAGCTATACGGCTTTTGCTGACAGGATTATCCCTTACATGAAGAAGATGTCATATACACATATTGAGCTTATGCCTCTTACGGAATTTCCGTTTGACGGGTCATGGGGATATCAGGTTACCGGTTACTACGCTCCGACTTCAAGATTCGGTACACCTGATGATTTCAGATGTATGATTGATAAATTCCATCAGGCAGGAATTGGTGTTATTCTTGACTGGGTTCCGGCGCATTTTCCGAAGGATGCATACGGTCTGTATGAGTTTGACGGTACATGCTGCTATGAATATACCGACGAAAGAAAAAGAGAACATAAGGCATGGGGAACCCGTGTGTTTGACTACGGTAAAGGTGAAGTCTGTTCATTCCTTATCTCAAGTGCAAATTACTGGCTTACAGAATTTCATATTGATGGTATCCGTGTTGATGCAGTAGCTTCAATGCTTTATCTTGACTATGACAGACGTGACGGTGAATGGTGTCCGAATGTACACGGCGGCAACGAAAACCTTGAGGCTATTGAGTTCTTAAAGCATCTTAACGAATCGGTATTTCTAAAGCATCCTGATGTGCTTATGATTGCAGAGGAATCAACAGCATGGCCTATGGTTACAAAGCCGACTGATATGGGTGGTCTTGGATTTAACTTCAAGTGGAATATGGGATGGATGAATGACATGCTTCAGTACATGTCCCTCGACCCGATTTACAGAGCATTTAACCATGACAAGCTTACATTCTCATTCTTCTACTGCTTCTCGGAAAACTACATTCTTCCGATTTCCCATGACGAGGTTGTCCACGGAAAATGCTCAATGCTTGAAAAAATGCCGGGAACTTATGAGCAGAAGCAAAGCTCATACAGAGCGTTTCTTGCTTACATGATGGCGCATCCTGGTAAAAAGCTTCTGTTTATGGGACAGGAATTTGCACAGACATGCGAATGGAACTATGAAAAGGAGCTTGACTGGCTGGCTCTTAAGGATGACGGTCATGCAAAAATTTCCCTTTATTCGGAAAAGCTCAATAAATTCTACGTTGACAATGCTCCGTTGTGGCAGAATGACGATTCATGGCAGGGCTTCAGCTGGATTTCAAATGATGATTATAAGCAGAGTATTATTGCTTTCAGACGTTTTGATGATGACGGAAACGAACTTATAATTGTCTGCAATTTTGTTCCGGTTGAAAGACATGATTATAAAATCGGCGTTCCGTTTGAGGGAGAATATGAGGTTGTATTCAACTCTGATTCCACTTAATTCGGAGGCAGCGGAATGACAGCGAAGAAGATGAAATCTGAAAGCTATATGATGCATGGCTTTGACGACAGCATTTCCATTGATCTTGCACCGCTTTCGGTAATTTATCTTAAACCTATACCAAAGCCTAAGGTTGTAAGAACCGTTTATGTCGAAAAGACAAAGACAGCAAAAAAGGATAAGGCTGCAAAGAAAAAGTCTAAAAAATAAATTTAACAATAGATTGGTTTTATCATCTGTACGGATGATGGACGGGAGGAAATAATGTCTTAGATTATTATGATTTTGATGAGGAAGGGAATCTGGGAATATACAGAAGAAATCGGTTTGGAGAACCCGTTGTCATTGAAAGTGGAATGAATAAAACCGATGAAAATGGCAAGTATTTGCTGGAAA
>JAFTXL010000132.1 GCA_017464985.1 Clostridia bacterium
AACTGTGTAAAGACTTCCATTTCTCTGTATTGTGCCAAATCCAGGCGGAGAGTTCCTGCAGCTTTTTTCATAGCCTTTGTCTGAGCGTCTCCTCCCACACGGGAAACAGATAGTCCTACATTAACCGCAGGGCGCTGACCGGCGAAGAACAAATCACTTTCCAGAAAAATCTGACCGTCTGTAATAGAAATGATGTTCGTCGGAATATATGCCGAAACATCTCCTGCCTGGGTTTCAACTATAGGCAAAGCAGTCATGCTGCCTCCGCCGTTTTCTTCGCTTAAATGTGCACTGCGTTCAAGAAGTCTTGAATGCAGATAAAACACATCTCCTGGAAACGCCTCACGTCCGGGAGCACGCTCCAAAAGGAGACTAAGAGAGCGATAGGCAATGGCGTGCTTTGATAAATCATCATAAACAATCAGAACGTCTCTTCCTTTGTTCATAAAATATTCACCCAGTGCGCATCCTGCATAAGGCGCTATATACTGAAGCGGAGCGGAATCGCTTGCAGAGGCATTTACGATTATTGTATATTCCATAGCTCCGCTTTCTGTGAGCTTGCGAACCAGCTGTGCTACAGAGCTTGCCTTTTGTGCTATTGCCACATAGATGCATATGACATCTTTGTCCTTTTGGTTAAGAATGGTATCTATTGCAATTGCAGTTTTACCGGTCTGTCGGTCTCCGATAATCAGCTCACGCTGACCTCGGCCTATCGGAAACATAGAATCTATAGCAAGAATTCCCGTTTCCAAAGGAGTATTTACGGGCTGCCTGTCAATAATTCCGGGCGCAGGGTTTTCAATCGGACGATACTCTTTTGTACTGATTTCACCTTTTCCGTCAATGGGCTCGCCCAATGCATTTACAACTCTTCCGATAAATTCATCCCCTACGGGAATACCTGCTGTTTTGCCTGTTCTTTTGACAGTGCTGCCTTCGCTGATTTGCTCATCATCCCCAAAAAGCACGCAGCCTATTTCATCTCTTCTTAAATCCTGAACCATACCTCTGACACCTGATGAAAAAAGCAAAATTTCTCCGTAGACAGCTCTTTCAAGTCCGCTGACAGTTGCAATTCCATCGCCTACGGTAAGAACGGTTCCAACCTGCTGTGACAGCGGCTGCGGCGTCCATGACTCGACGGTTTCTTTAATAAGAGGAACTATATTTCCGTTTTCATTCGGAACATTTACCAGCACATCCTTTAACTGCTGAAAGCGTCCGTTTACACTCCAATCATAAACATCGTTGCCGGCCTCAAGGCGGAAGCCTCCCGGAAATGCATCGCTTTTCTTCCAGACAATATTAATATTATCACCGTATTTTTTCTTTAAAAAAGTATCAAAACGATTTTTCTGAGATTCATCCGGAGGAATATCGGAATACAATATTGCATCCTTTACAGCATTTTTATCATTCATTATTCTCACTCCTTTCAGCAGCTGCTAAAAATTGCTCGTAGCTTTCGGATGTACCCGACTTCAGTACAATTTTTTCGGTTGCTGCAACTACCATATCGGCAATTTCATCCTGAGCTTGTTCAAGAATTTTGTTATGCTCATCCTCAGCCTTTTTGCGGGCATCCGAAATTATAGACTCTGCCTTCTGCTTTGCCAAAAGCATACTTTCGGCAGTATTCTCGGATATTTTTTTATATGCAGCCTGCCTCTTCTCTTCAATCTCGTTATCAACACAATTTAATTTTCTCAAATATTCTTTTTTTGTATTTTCAGCTTCCTGTAAATTTTGCTTAGCTTGTTCATCAATATCTTGGTAATATTGAATTCTATTATCCATGAATTTTTTCACAGGGTCATAAAGAAAAAAATACAATACTGCAAACAAAATTACGAAATTCAGCAGATGAAGAAGGATTTGCTGCAAATTTATGTTAAGAGGAACACTCATTGCATTTCAGCCTCCTTTACAGCACAAATATAATCAGTATAGCAATAACAAGTGCGTAAATAATAGCCGTTTCAACAAAAACAAGACCAAGCATCAATGTTGTACGAATTTTATTTTCAGCCTCCGGCTGGCGTGAAATTCCTTCAGCTGATTTTGCAATTGCCCAACCCATACCGATTGCGCCTCCGGCAGCTGCAAGACCGACTGCAATTGCAGCTGCAATCGCCTTATCACCGAGTGCGCTGTTAGCTACATCTGCAGTTTCTGCCGCTGCAAAAACAGGCATCGCCAGTGTATAGATTATTCCGATTAACATAATTAGCATAAAAATTCTTTTGATATTCTTTTTCATGTCAAAAACCTCCAAATTATATTTATTTTATTTTGTGTGACGGCTCAGAAACCTCACCGTAGAACAGCGAGGTAAGCATTGTGAGCACATACGTCTGAATCAGTGCGTGCAGCAATGTAAACAATATACCTACTAGAACCGGGAGACCGTAGCTTAAATGTATGTAGTGATAAACAAGCTCTGTTACCAATGCTCCGCTCAGAAGAGCACCGAAGAGACGAAAGCTCATTGACACCGGAAGCGAAAATTCTTTTAAGGTCCTGACGACTCCTTTAAGCTTATTTCCGGCGATACCTCCGGATAAAATGATAAGATAAGAAAGACATCCTATCATAACCGCTCCGTTAATATCTGCCAGCGGAGCAGGCAATGCTATCGATGCTCCCCGGGTGGTGATTACCTGAATACCAAACAATTCAAAGACAGTTCCTGTAAATATGTATACGCCTGCTGCAAATATATACGCCCCCAGGAATTTATTGCGGTGGGGACTGTTTAATTTTGCAAGATTATCAAAAAAGCCTACCAGGCTTTCAAGCAGCAGCTGAAACCTTCCCGGAACCATTTTAAATTTCGGGATTACAAAGATTCTGACAATCAGCGAAAATACAAAGAGTATTCCCGTTACCGTAAAGGCTGAAATAAGCCCGGGATTCACGTCTTTCAATCCAAAAAGACTTATTTTATTCGTCTCATGAAGTACCGCATCCCGCATAAGTTCTCCAATTGATTCATTATCTCCCGTAGCTTTTACAATGACAGTTCCTATAATCAGGGCGAGAACTACAGCGAAAATCACAATCATAATTATTTTTTTGTCTTTGTCCATAATGAATTTCCTATACCTCCAATCATTACAACAGCCGCAACACAAGCAGAAGCTATGATTCCGGTTGCTATTGTTTTCTTTCT
>JAFTXL010000133.1 GCA_017464985.1 Clostridia bacterium
AGATAGTGCATTTTCGATAACTTGTTGTATAATAGTGTTCATGGAGACAATCACCCTTTCTGATTTGTTTGAACGCTTATTATTATACTGTGGGGTTGTCTCCTTTTCTATTAAAAACTCCAAGATTTATTTTACACCGTCACACATCATTGCAAGGCAAACACATGAAAGTTTTATGTAAAAAGAACTATTCATGCCACGGTGTCTCACAGACAAAAAAATTCGCATAGACCCCGCGAGTCGTCCACAGGCATCCGGTAAATTTCAGCTTATTAATGTTTCATGCGTTTGCCCTGCACATTATTGCTCTTTTATACTATCCCTTAATTTTGTACAATATACTATTGATATGTTGACATACCTCAAAAATCAAAATAAAATATTCATCACACACAAAAACACTTTGACAAAGCTTTCATGGAGAGAAATATGCTTAGGTTTTATTATGTTATATTTTCATGTACATTTTTAATAATATATTATGTTCCGAAAATGATTATCTGGTCACGTAATCTTTCTGAACACCCGGAAGATGAGCGCTATGCGGTTACACAGAAAATGATTAACCATATAAAAAAGAAAGGCAGAATCAAGACAAATGTTTACGGAACTGACAATCTTCCCGAAAACGGCGGGTACATAATGTATTCAAATCATCAGGGGAAATACGATGCTTTGGGTATCATGCACTCACACGAAAAACCGTGTTCTGTACTCATGGAAGAAAAACGTTCACGAATGCCTATCGCAAACCAGTTTATTGATTTCATAGGAGCAAAGAGACTCAACCAACAGGACCTCCGCCAACAGATTAGTGTTTTTAAAGAAATCAGTAAAGAAGTGAAGGACGGACGCAAATTTATAAGATTTCCCGAGGGGAAATACAGCGATAACAGAAATTCTTTGCAGGAATTTTACAACGGATGTTTTAAATGTGCACTTAAATCCGAAAGTCCTATAGTGCCGGTAATGATTTACGATTCATACAAACCCTTTTCGATTAACTCACTTCGCAAAGTGACAACAGAAGTTCACTTTCTCGAACCGATTATGTATGATGAATTTAGAGATATGAAAACGCCTGAGCTTTGCAGTCTTGTAAAACTACGCATTGAAGAAGCGATGACAAAACGGGCAGCAGATCAATAAGTGTGACAATTTTATTAATCTCTTCTAATTTACTTTTTATAGGTCTTTTTTATTTGTAAATACGGCTTCCTCTGTGGATTAGTATAGCCGGCAATTACATCCGGTGAAAATTTCAGAATAAATTACGTCCGTATAATTTTCATTGAGATATCCTGCATTGTATGTTTCATAGTTATCCCTGTTTTTTTTAAGATGACTGTGAAGAATAGCGCCTGCAGCATTTGACTGACCTGCGAAAGTTATAACTTTCGCAATATTTTCCGCGTCATTGTCGTTTGCTCCTTCTGCCCCACTTATTATTGCCTGTCAATATATAAAGAATAACGGTTTTTTACAAACGATTGCCCTATTATTACCCGAATATATTTTTAACAAAAGAGACAGCGCTCTGAAACATCTCTACAACTTTAAACTTTACAGTCACCTTGCTGCCATCAACTCCTGCTGAATCCTTTACCTCCTGAGTTGTTTCAGATGAAATATTTGCAGAATTGTTTACGACAGAATAGGCCTCATCCGGCAAATATTCACGCAGAATATCGTCCTCTTCTGTATTTACCTGCACCGAACCCGCACTCAGATAACATAACGGCGGAAACAGTACGCACCACCAATTTTTACCTTGTCCCTCACCTATTACAACGCGCAAAGCGCAATAATCTCCAGACGGGAAGCTGTACTGTCCGTAACTTTTTGCGGGAAAATAATATTCTCCTATATACACCTCGGCATCATATTCGCTGCCCTCTTTTATAAGACATTCCTGCGCTGCTTTTTCTATATTTTCTGACTCAGAAGACACAATATCTAAAACCTCCTCAACAGAACCGCAGTCACCTGTCACAGATTGCGTATACGCTATTACTGCATCACGCACTTTCAATTTCAATGCCTGATCCTCCGCACTGTCACTGTTTGCAATAACATGCAATCTCATCACATTATCGGAAATTTCGTTAAAAACCCTGTTTGAATATACAGAACCTATAATTACGGCAATAACCGTAATAAGTATTGCAACCGGCACCAAGCGCCGTGTAAAACCAAAAATCTTTTTCATTTTTATTTATGCCCCTTATGTATTACTTCGCAGGGACATTCCCGGGATTTCCTGCACAATCCGATTATTGACACAATACGCAAACTTTATACAAAATCGGAGTCTGTACAAAGAAAAATGTACATGACTCCGTTTCCTGTCGTGGATTTACAGCAGGCTTCTCATTTCCTGCTCAATTTGGAGAAGCCTGTTATACTTTGCGGTGCGCTCCGCACGCGCCGGCGCACCGCTTTTTATATACCCTGTTCCCAAGCCGACCGCAAGGTCGGCAATCATTGTATCCTCTGTCTCACCCGAGCGGTGAGACAAAATTACATTATACGAATTTTGCTTTGCCAAGTTCACCGTTGCCGCTGTTTCGCTGACAGTTCCGATTTGGTTCGGTTTAATCAATATGCTGTTTGCGCAATTTTCAGAGATTCCTTTATCAAGCCTCAATTTATTTGTAACAAACAAATCGTCTCCTACAAGCATTATTTTATCGCCGAGCTTTTCAGTAATCTTCTTCCATCCCTCCCAATCGTCCTCCGCAAGCGGATCTTCGATTGACATTATAGGATAATGCGTGCAAAGTCCGTTCATGTATCCGATAAGGCTGTCTGAGTCATGTTTTACACCGTGTTTAGGTGTTATATATTTCCCCTCACGGTTTTTATCAACCCACTCAGAAGCCGCCACATCGAGCGCCAGCATAAAATCCCCCGGTGCTGTATATCCCGCATCAGAGATTGCCTCCATGATAAGATCAATTGCGTCAGCGTCGTTGCCGAGGTCAGGAGCAAAACCACCCTCATCGCCTACAGCGGCAGACATTCCTGACTTTTTCAATATCTTTGCCAATGAATGATATACTTCCGAACACTTTCTGAGCCCTTCGGAGAAATATACTGATCCTGTCGGCACAATCATAAACTCCTGTATATCAACATTATTGTTTGCATGAGCGCCTCCGTTTAATATATTCATCATCGGGACCGGCATGCGGCAAGCGGATATACCTCCTACATACCGATACAGCGGCATACCGCTTGCCGCAGCAGCCGCCTGCATGCAGGCGGCTGACACCGCTAATATTGCGTTTGCGCCCAAAGATGACTTATTTTCGGTGCCGTCTGCTTCAATCATTTTTTTGTCAATGGCATGCTGATTGCACACATTCTGACCGGCAAGCAATCCTGATATTTTTCCGTTGATATTTGACACAGCTTTTAAAACGCCCTTTCCGCCATATCTTTTTTTATCACCGTCTCTCAATTCGACAGCTTCATAACTTCCTGTAGATGCTCCGCTCGGTGCCGCCGCATATCCAAAAATACCGTTTTTTAAGACAACCGTTGCCATAACGGTTGGATTTCCTCTTGAATCGAGTATTTCTCTACCGTAAACGGCAGAAATTTCAGTAGAATACATAAAAAACCTCCGATCGCAGATATAAATATAATCTATGATCAGAGGTTTCCCTTTTTATTTTTATTTTATTCGTCTACCCATTGAACGTGTATGTCCGGTGTAAGCGTTTGCCCCCGTGGCTGTTTCGATACTGTCAGAAATACCAGCTAGAGAACAGACGCAGACTTTCTACAAAGCTCTCTTTTACCGGAATACCTGTAAGCACAGGATAGTAGACCGCAAACAGTGCCATCACCAGCACAAGGTATATCCAAAGCACATATTGCTTTATGATTCCCTTTTCTATCAGATTCTTAAACACATACACAATCATAAATATGATAAACGGTACAGATGTAAAGAAGTGATAAATAAAGCAGACTCTGTCTATCAGAATCCACGGCGCATACTGCAGTACGAATGCAACGTAAAATACTATCATCTTCTTGTCGCGGTTACGCCATGCAAAATATGCGGAAATAAATATACACGGTATGCCGACCCACCATATCAGCGGATTTCCGAGAGAAACAATAGTGGAACGCATACCCTCCTCAACACCCGTTCCGTGGTAGTACCATATAGGTCTCTGAATAAACGGCCATGTCCACCATTCGGAACCGTACGGATGAGTTGCCGTAAGCTCGCTGTGATAGCTGTACATGTACTCCTGATTTTCAATCACAATCTGTATCAGCGTTTTATCAGGATTAGATGCCATATACGGAATGTACGACAGCACGTAGATTATCACCGGTATAACTATAAAGAACAGCACGCATAAGACACAGGTCGGCAAAAAGTTCTTTATAAACCAGCTCTTTTCGTTTTCCTTTCTGACAGCGCGTCCGGTGAAGTAATCTGCTCCCTCGAGATATTTCGCAAGGAAGAAAATAATTGCGAGACCCGCTCCCGAGTACATACATACCCACTTGCTTGCAGCGCCGAAACCAAACATTACACCGCACAAAAACAGCGGTTTAAGCGACCGTCTGAACGTGAGGTCATATGATTTCACGGCAAAATAATCATACATAAAATAGTACATCGCCAAAGTAAAGAAAACTGCGTATGAATCTATCGTTGCAAGTCTCGTCTGAGCAAGCCGCATAAAGTCAAACATCATCAAAAATGCCGTCGCAAATGCATAAATACGTTTTTTGAACACTTTCAATCCGAAAAGATACATGAGCGGTACAAGCATAATACCGAAAACAGTACCTGCAAATCGCCAGCCGAAAGGATTCATCCCGAAAAGTTTAATTCCTATCGACATAAGCACCTTGCCCATAGGCGGATGAGTCTTTTCATAAATGCTGAGACCGTTTAAATGCTCGTATGCAGTACGCGGGAAATAAATTTCGTCAAAATAAGTTCCGTTCATATAGCTGTGCGCGGTTGGAACCGTATCCTGCTCATCAAAAAGATTTTCAGCTTTGCCGCTTATATCTGTTTCTTCATATTCAGCAGACAAAGACTGTTGATCTATCGGTATAAGCTGCATTTCTCCGTTTTCATCAGTATAGAAAAATGCCATTTCATTTATCCAGATGCCCGGAGTTTCTGCGTATACTTTAATCTTTGAAGATGTAAAACTAACCCCTTCGCTGTAATTCCATTTATAAAATTCTATTGCATCATATCCTATAAGATAAGCTTCCTGCCACTCACCGTATTCATCTTCGTAATATACCGTATACTGTCCTGACGAAGACGGTATTCCGCCGAAAAATACAATACATGACACATCATATTCACCGTCAAAAGACGCCACTATTTCTTCGTCTGCATTCGCCGCTTTCCAGTAGCTCGAAGCACAGCTTGTTCCTCCGAGCTGATAGAACGACATAAATGTACACGTCACAGTGAGAACAAGTATTATTATAAAATCGGCTCTGTTTTTTTTCGGATATTCCTCAGAAAGACTGATGCCTGATTTGGCGTACTGTTTATCCGATTTAAGCGACAGGAAAATCACATACACAATCAGAGACAGTATTACAGCAACAAACAAAAGCTTGAACCATATGCTTACAGATGTATCTTCCTCTTCAGCCTCCCTCGGAGAAAGTTCCAACGTCTCCCCGCCTGCGGGAACTTCTGAAGCCTTACTTACAGTAAGGCTGTCAAAATATGCGGTACCCTTACTCATCTTACCGAAACCGCCGAGTCCGAGACTCAGCTTGATTGAAGTCTGATCATCAAGTGTAGTAAGCCACACAGTGTGTTCCACCCAACCGTCACTTGTATCATAAACACCTGACGAATGACCGTTACAGTCATATGCGGATATATTCGCGCCTGCGCCGCCATCTACATCAACAGTCTTTATCATGACGGAAATTTTATATACGGAATTTTCTTCTACCTTTACTGTCTGAAATACTCTGGCATCATTTTTCTCATTACTTATTATTTCAAGGGCCTTTCCGTCATAACCGCTTTCTACAACATTGAAATCCGTACATTCATAATCACTTTTATACTCTGAATTGTAGTTGTATTTTGTCCACCCGGGAAGATAAGGATCCTTTCCTGCTTTTTCAAATCCGGCATTGCTCAGCGCAATCCCATCATCTGACAAAAGAAAAAACGCGGAAACAATACCGATAACGGCAACCAATACAACAACAGAAGCAATAATAACAGCTTTTTTATTTATTTTTAAATTATTCATTGCCGCCGTCACCTTCTTTCACATCGCAGACATAAATTTCATTGTCTGCATCGCATTCCCCGTCAGTATCCGCATCAAAAACCATTTCAAAAAGCGTACCGCTTTCATGTTCGATTTCTTTATCTTCTTTATTTTCAAGTTTCCATATTCCGAACCAATTCTTTGACAGGTCTCCGGGCGAAACAGCATACCATATCGCAAACATGAACAGCAATAGGGTAATAATTACCATCGCATATGCAATGAACATCCTGTAATCAGTTTCGTATACCCAAAGATAATTCCCATAAACTGCCATATCTGCACCTGCATTTTTTAATGCCTGACCTACCTCCAAATCAAGCAAAACCTCCGCGATCGTCAGGAAACCGAAAATACTCAATGCGGAATAAAGCCACAGAACTATTTTGTTATTCGACAGAACAAGAGCAACTGCAAGGAAAACCACGGCAGGGAAGAAATATCTTTCATGCATCCTGGTACTGAACATCGCAACTCCCATATAAAGCGCCGCCGCAAGCATATATGTCATAAAAGGTGCTTTTTTATTGACCTGATACAGCACCCACACAAGCACGCACACAATAACAATCGCCAATATGCCCAACGTAAACAATGAAGCAGGTCCGAAAAGTTCTTTATCCGGCACCCAGTTTTTACCCAATATAAACCATAAGTTCAAAGCATTTACGCAGACATATGCATAATGATTAGCAGTACCTATAAATAAAGAAACTATCCACGGCACACTAACGGTTTTCCCGAACAATTCCACCGGCACAAATCCCATTTTGAACATAAACGGAATACAAGGCAGAACAGCTCCGATTACAAATCCGGCTAAGGTCAAAAGCGCAGGAATAAATCGCTTTGAAATTTTATCCTTACTCTGAACAAAATTCCTGAAAAGAATATAGAAAACCAGCGGAAAAATAATTATCGCCTGGGGCTTCAGCATCATTCCCAGACCAAGCATCAAGCCCGATAAAAGCGGTTTATTATTTTCCGCAAAATATACAGCAAGTAAAACAATCAGCGCCAATACGGAATCAACCTGTCCCCAACAGGAAGAGTTTATTATAGAGATAGGATTCAGCATCCATGCCGCAACAGCAAGCAGTTTCCACTCGGTGCGCATGCGTTTGTCGAGCATGAGATATATAACAACACCTATAGCACAGTCAGCAAGTATAGGAGTCAGCTTTATAAGCAGAGAGTAGAAAATATTCGTCCCATCGCCAAGGAAAGAAAAAGCATTTTTAATCAGTGACGCAAAATACAGAGCATATACATAAAGAGGCGGATAATCTATGTTATCTCCGAGTGTGTTATACGTCTCCGTGAGTCCGCCCTCAACAGACTTGTTTCCCCAATATTTGAAAAGATTTACATCAACACTGCACTGTATTCCTGACAGTGCAAATATTACTCTGATTAAAATACCGGCCGCAAAAATAACCAACAGTCCTTTGGTTAAAGAAAGCGCATTTCCGAACGGAGGCGCAAGACGTTCTTTACGTCCGAAGCCGTCATATGCTCTTGCGAATCTGTATGCAATCACAAAAGCAAGGAATACAAATAACGTTAATATTCCAAGAGCTTTTGTCGTATCAAAATAAAAGTTCTCATCGAGTACATTTTCCTCCTCTTCAGAAGCTTCCTCGCCGAGAATCGGTTTGAGATTCAGCGCCTCCACTCCGTCAGGAAGCTCTCCCACTTGTGTCACATTGATATTGTCAAACCACGCAATACCGGTGTTGTCCCCACTGTAAAAACCAACACGAAGAGCAATTATAATTTCCTCCTGTGATTTATCGGTTTTTCCATAAAACTCAACATATGTCCAGTCGTTTGTTCCGTACAAATACTCATATACCTCGAAATTTTCCAACACGGAAATATTAGCACCGGCAAAACCTTCATTTTTATAGATATTTTCAGTCTTTATCCAGCCTGAAATACGGTAATAACTTTTCGGTTCGACAGCAAGTTTTAATTCATATCTTGCATCATTCTCCCAAACATTAGACACCATAACGCATCCGCTGTCATCAATACCGCCGGAAGTACAGTGCTTAAACACAGTATTCTCATCATTCCATGCCGTTTCGGTAAATTCCCCTACACCTTCATTAAAATCATATTCAAAAATAACCGTATCTTCTTTATTCTGTGCGACATATGTACTCACCATGTACGCAGACAGACATACACATAAAACAATAACAGCCGCTAGTATACAAACCGCCGCCGCAAATAATTTCTTATCTGTTTTTATCTTCTGAAAAAATTTTCGCACCGCAAAATTCTCCGTTCATTAAATTTTTACTATTTTTTCTACAAATGCGTCTTTTGAAATCGCCGCACGTTCTCTGTACTCAAGCAATCCTATACGGCATCCGCGTCCTATTTTAGCTTCATCGCACATAAGATGATCTATCTTTGCATATTCCATATCCGCAATTCCGCAGTCCGCTTCATCACAAGTAAGTATGTATGCAGCTTCCGAAGGTTTGCCCGCCACCGTTATATTATCAGCGACAAGCCTTTTTAAACTCGACTTTGCCGATGATTTAAATTTTATATCAATACCTTTTACCAAATCCGATACGACAAGGCTTCCTTTCACATGACATTTATCGAAATACACTCTATGTATACAGTTCATATAGCCGCTGATACCTATGCTAAGCACATTAACTTTGCTGTTTACTTTCAGTTTTCCTTCTACAATAAGAACGTCCGCATTTACTTTACCGTTGATGGTCGCGCCGCCGCTTATCACAATACTCTCTGCCACAACTTCATCTTTAAACACAGCCGAGCCTGAAACATTGAGGTCATCACACGTAGCAAATGTACGAAATTCCGCTGTTCCTATAATTTCAACGGAATCGGTATCTACTTCTTCCATAAATTTCGCGTTACCCGTCACCTGAAGGTCCCCTGCATTTACTTCTTCGTCAATAACTCTGTCACCGTCAATGACCATACCGTCAAAGCTGTGAGAAAAGTCGATTTCATCAAATACATTAAACGATTTTAAAGCCATCTGGGTTACCTCCGGTAATCATTCAAACAAACATATTTTGAATTCCTCAAGCATATCGGAAAACAGCTTCATTGCAGAAGCCACAGCATCAGATGTGTATAAGTCCACTCCCGCATTTTTCAAAAGCTCTGTCGGATAATTACTTCCTCCGCTCTTTAAAAATTCAATATATCTTCTCAATAGAGTTTCGTCTCCGCTTAATATATTATCAGACAGTTTCACAGCAGCAGAGAACCCTATTGCATATTTATACACATAAAACGAACTGTAAAAATGAGGTATTCTCGCCCACTCCATAGCTATTTCTTCATCAATGACTACATTTTTTCCAAAGTACTCTTTATTCAGCTCATAGTAAACACGGCAAAGCATATCACAAGTAAGCGCTTCGCCTGCTTCACACATATCATGAACCTTTTTTTCAAATTCAGCGAACATAACCTGTCTCACTATAGTGAGACGTATTGATTCCAGGTAATGGTTTATAAGGTATGCCTTTTCTGTTTTATCATTTGAGCTGGCAAGCAAATACTTTATAAGAAGATTTTCATTGACTGTAGACGCAACCTCCGCCACAAATATTTTATATCCTGCATATGTGTACGGCTGCGTTTTATTGCTGTAATACGAATGCATCGCGTGACCGAGCTCATGTGCCAATGTAAATACATCGTCAACCGTACCCTGCCAATTCAGCAAAACATACGGATGCGAGTCAAAACATCCCCATGAATACGCACCGGAGGTCTTACCCGCATTTTCATACACATCTATCCATCCGCTGTTATATGCTTCTTCTATGACACGGCAATAATCCTCTCCCAAAGGCTTTACGGCATTGAGCACCATCTGCTTTGCTTCTTCAAATGAATATTTCTTTTCAGGTATTTCCACAAGCGGAACATACATATCATAAAGATGCAGTTTTGATACTCCCAATGCTTTTTTTCTTATCTTAAAATATTCATGAAATGCCGGAAGACTTGAATGTATCGACTCTATGAGATTGTCATATATCTCTGCTGATACATTGTCAGAATCAAGCGCCGCTTCTAAACTGCTTTTAAAGCGGCGCGCTTTTGCATAAAAGCAATCGCCTTTTACACTGCCGGCATAACATGCCGCAAGTGTATTCTTATAATTTGAATAGCTTTTATACAGCGATTTAAAAGCATTTTTTCTTACGTTTCTGTCAGTGCAATCCATAAATACGGAAAAGCGTCCTTTTGTAAGCTCTGTTTTATTTCCATCAGGATCTTTAATGACAGGAAAACGAATATCGGCATCATTAAACATTTTAAACACTTCGTCGGGAGTGCCAAGCGCCTCGCCTGCTAATGCCAAAAGGCGCTCCTCTTTTTCAGATAAAACATGCTCTTTTTGTCTGAGCTGCTCCTCAACAGCAAACCTGTACAGCTCCATACCGGGAACATCTTCTACATAACCCCTTAGTGTCTCTTCAGGTATCGCAAGCATCTCCGGTTCAAAAAATGACATCTGCGCGGAAATGTTTGACGCTAAAAAATCAACACGCATGAGCATATCCTGATAGACGGAATTACCATTATTTTCATCTCTTCTCATATGAGCATATACATACATTCTTTCGAGCTTACGGTTTACTTTTTCACTGAGACGAATCGCAGAAAGAAGTGTTTCTCCGCTTTCCGAAAGATTTCCCTCATATTTCACAAACTCGTTTCCTAAGCTCTCAACTTCTTTATAATCCTGCTCCCAAATGCTGTCATCGCTGTATATGGCCTCAAGATTCCATTTATAATTATCATCTATCTGACTTCTCTCCAGTAATTTATCCATATGAAAATCTCCTAAATAATTTTAATACATTCTAGTATAACATAATTACTATGTATTTAACCACAAAATTATAAAGGACGGTCTCGCGAGCGCATTCAGCGCACAAGCGATACCGTCCTTTCAAACATTTTCATCAATAACTCTGTAAAATTTTTACCATGTAAGCTCGCTTACAATCTTATCGATTGAGTCCTGCTTCTTTTTCTTCACATCAAACTTCGAACCCTCTGCAGCAACTTTTTCTTCAAGCTCCGCAACTGCCTTTTCTTCATAAAGTTCTGTTCTGATGTTATCTTTTATGCTGTCTGCAGCACCCTCTTCGGATTCGGTAGAATTCTCGTAATCTTCAATACCTTCGCAGCGAACGAGGTAGTAATAATCGTCATCATCTATAACAACATACTTTGTATAAGTAACTCCGTCCTCTGATGTCTCTCCGCCTGCATCGGCAACAATGTCTTTTCCTTCGCTGTCTTTCTGCTCACTCTGAATGCTGTTGCGTGAATCATCAATCCACTGCATTGTAAGCGCATACTCATCAAGAACATCATAACCTGAACTTGTTACAGCGTTAATCGTTGCAATACCCTCTAAATCGGTGAACAAAGCCCCCTCTGTAGCAATGATTTCAGCGATAGTAGCATCTGTATATCTGTCTTCTTCCTCAGTTGTCTCTGCATCGCCGTCAATTTCTGCTTCAGATTCTACAACAGGACCTTCTTCCGTTGACTCATCTGTATCGGCATCAGTTTTTTCACCTTCAGCTTCTGTGTCAGAAACCTCTGTATATGTACCCTTTTCATTGAGCTGTGTGAGCATATCCTGAAGTCTTGCCTCTGTCTCCTCAACAGCAGCCTCATATTCAGCCTTTTCTTCCAGATACTCTTCATATGCAATCCATGAAGACTCGAGAGCAGTCTTTTCTGTATCTGTCATTTCAACGGCATTTCCGTCAGCATCAACTACAGTTCCGTCTTCGTTTATCTTATTTTCAGGTTCTTCAACAGCTTCAACTTCCACAATCTTCTGAACAGCAAGGGCTCTCATTGTGATAAGACGGTAATCGTCCGGATTTTCGTCATAGATAGCCTTAAGCTCATCATCAGTTGCCGAATAGTTTTTCTTAAGCGCGGTCTTATAATTTTCAATAGCCGCATCCTGTATTGCAATCTTTGCGTAATTATCAAATGAAGTACCTAAGTACATTTCGACGAATTTGTCATATTCATAATAAGACGAATACGACTGATATGTGCTGTAAATCTGGTATTCGAGATTTGTCTTATAATTATTTCTCTCCTCATAAGAAAGACCGTATCCCTCATCTTTTGCCAATATATACTCAGCTTTCCACTCACATACATCGTCAAGAGCCTTCTGTGCGGCTTCAGCCTTTTTTTCATCTGTCCAAAAAGCCGCAATCGCTGTAGCATCAGCATCTTCCGCAAGCTCTCCTGCGTCTACGGCCTCCTCCTGCATTTCTGATTTTGCCATTTCAAGGTACAAATCATATTCATATTTAAAGATTCTCTCTCCGTCAACTTTTGCCACATAGCTACTTGCATAACTGAACATCAATGCGCATGCAACAATTACGACAATCAAAGCTGATACCGAAATAGCTATTATCTTGATAAGCTTATCGTCATATGTTGACTTTTTCTTTTTTTTGTTTTTGACACTCTTTGCCATCAAATCCAACCGTCCTTTATATAATATAGTAATACATGTCCATTTATATACATCGTGTATAATACACCATTATTACTATTTTGACAAATCAAAATTTTGTTACTACTGCCGTCATACAGCATTAGTTGCCCTAAATCACGCACAGTACATTTTCTATTTCCGAAAGAATTTCCTTTGAATATTCCTCCGCTGTTTTTGCATAACTCTGTTTCTTATCAATCTTCAAGGCTATATACGGCTCTGTACCGGTGTTGACAATGAAACGCCTACGGTACCGTGCAGCAACTTCCGCATCAGAAAACGGAGCGGAAATCTTTGCGAGACTCACACCTTTTACAGGTACAAAAACAATTCTGTCGCTTTGCTGAATTACCGAAACAAAACCGCATTTTTCAGCATTCGCTCTTATCTTGGCAACTGTCATAAGATTCACAACATCCTGCGGCACATCTCCGTAACGATCCGCAAGCTCGTCTGTCAACTCTGAAACATCATCATCGCTGCTTATTAAAGCTATTTTCCTGTAAATCTCAAGACGCGAGTTTTCGTCAGGTATATAGCCCGACGGTATAAATGCGCTGAGTTTTATATCAATATTCACAACAGTTTCAACAGGTGCGTCTCCGCCCTGTTCTTCTATTATCACTTCACTCAAAAGCCTGCAATACGCATCATATCCCACAACAGCAAGCTGTCCGTGCTGCTGTTCTCCGAGAACACTGCCCGCGCCTCTTATCTCAAGGTCACGCAGCGCAATTTTAAACCCTGAACCAAACTCCGTAAAATCTTTTATAGTATGAAGTCTCTTTTCCGCAGTTTCCGAAAGCTTTTTGTTTTGCGGATATGTCACATATGCATATGCTCTTTTATTTGAACGTCCGACACGGCCTCTTATCTGGTAAAGCTGCGCCAAACCCAATTTATCACCGTCCTCAATTATAATAGTATTTACATTAGGCATGTCAATTCCGGACTCGATGATTGTCGTACAGAGCATTATGTCATATTCACCGCGCAAAAACGCGGAAATCATGTCTTCAAGTTCCCTCTCCGACATCTGACCGTGTCCTATCGCAATTCTCGCCTCCGGGACAAGTCTTTCAAGCTCATAACGCTTTTCTTCTATAGTACGAACTTTATTATACAGATAAAAAACCTGTCCTTTTCGCGCCATCTCTCTGTAAATCGCATTTTTGACTATTGCAGGATCCCACGCTGTTACATAAGTCTGTACAGGAAGCCTTTCTCCCGGCGGTTCAGAAAGAACACTTATATCACGTATTCCTGAAAGGGACATGTGAAGTGTCCTCGGTATCGGTGTTGCTGAAAGCGACAAAATATCTACCGAAGGCATGCTTGCTTTAAGTTTATCCTTGTGCTGTACGCCGAAACGCTGCTCCTCATCTATTATTAAAAGTCCCAGATTTTTAAAGTCAATTTTCTTTTGGAGTATACTGTGTGTACCTACAAGCACATCTATTTTGCCGGAAGATACATTATCCATTACCGTTTTCCGCTCTTTCGGCGTTCTCAATCTGCACAAATAGTCAACGTTTACGGGAAAATCCTTAAAACGCTCTACGAAATTGCGATAGTGCTGCATAGCAAGAACTGTTGTGGGGACCAAAAATGCTACCTGTTTTCCGTCACACACAGCTTTAAAAGCAGCGCGGAGAGCAACCTCCGTCTTTCCGAATCCCACATCGCCGCACAAAAGCCTCTCCATAGGTCTCGGCTGTTCCATGTCAGCTTTAATCTCCTCAACACACTTTATCTGATCCTCTGTCTCTTCATGTATGAAACTGTCCTCAAATTCTTTTTGCCAGATTGTGTCTTCCGAAAATGCAAATCCTTTGACTTTTGAGCGTCTGGCATATAGCTCAGCAAGCTCCTTTGCGTACGTTCTGAGCGAAGCTTTAACTTTGGACTTTATTTTGCTCCACTCAGCGCCTCCGAGCTTATTGAGCTTCGGAGCATTGCCCTCAGGACCTATATACTTTTCTACACTGCCAAGCTGATATGTAGGAACATACAGAACTCCGCTATCACGGTACGCAATTTTTATAAAATCTTTCTTTACACCGTCTATATCAATCTGCTCTACACCCTCAAAACGTCCTATTCCGTGAACATCATGTACGACAAGGTCTCCCGTATGTACTTCCGCAAAAAAGTTTAGAGCTTTTACTTTTTTACCGCGTGTTTTTTTACCGGATTTCTCATTTGAAAACCAGTTGTCACCCATTACAATAATTTTTAAATCGTGACTTATGAAGTTAGAAGAGAGCCCTCCCTCTGAAAAGTTGCAGTTTATGCCGTGATAACGCTCTTTTGCAAATGCCGAGATTCGCGCAAGTCTGCTTTTGTTTGCTGCAAGCATAAAAATCGAGTATCCTCTGCTGTATTTTTCACTTAGTTCACGTCCCTGCTGCTCAATATTTCCGCCGAAATCGCCGAGTTCTGTAAAACTGACAGAGAAATATTTTTGATTCTTCTCTTTTGATTTCTCATCAGTGCCAAACGCATTAAGCCATACCGTGTTATATCCTTTTTTTACTTCTCTGCAAAACTCATCGGCTGTCATATACATATTCACGGTATCGTCCAGCAAACCGGATACTTCGTTTATTGTCTCACAGGTTTTTATATGCTCATCGGTAACCGTTTCTATAGTCTGAAAAATCTGCTCAGGCTCGCTTATTATTACGGCTACATC
>JAFTXL010000134.1 GCA_017464985.1 Clostridia bacterium
GTGTTGTATTTGATATTTCAGGCAAGAAAATATACTTTGCCGGAGATACTGCATACAGACCCGAGGAACCTGTTAATGAAGATACAGTAAATTGTGATTTTGCTGCGCTTCCTATAAACGGAGCATTCGGAAATCTTAACGAAACAGAAGCCGCAGACCTTGCCGCGGCCCTGACCCCGGGCATAACGGTCCCCTGCCATTTCTGGAACTTTGCGGAACACGGCGGAAATCCTATGGCATTTATGGAGACTGCAAAGAAAAATGGTGTGAACTATAAGCTCATGTCACAGGGAGAATTTATATTGATATGATTTATCTGCGAGCCATAAGCTTACGGCTCGCGGCGCAGAGCTATAAATATTAGGGTAAAAATTACCAGATGGAGAAAATAAAAATGATTGAGAATTTAAACAAGTACATTGACCACACAATTTTAAAACCCGTTGCGCAGCAGCATGCTGTCGAGAAGCTTTGTGAGGAAGCCGCAAAATGGAACTTTGCTTCTGTGTGCATAAATCCGTGCAATATTCCGCTTGCGAAGAAACTTCTTTCAGGTACAGACGTAGAGATTTGTACAGTTATAGGTTTTCCTTTGGGAGCAAATACAACTGCAGTTAAAGCATTTGAAACAGCAGATGCGTATGAAATGGGTTGTGATGAGTTTGATATGGTTATAAACATCGGCGCGCTTAAAGACAAGCGGTACGAGTATGTAAGAGACGATATAAAAGCTGTTGTTGAAGCTGCAAAGGGTAAGACAGTAAAAGTTATTATCGAAACAGGACTTCTCACAGAAGAAGAAAAAGTAATGGCCGTTAAGCTTTCTTGCGAAGCAGGCGCACATTTTGTAAAAACTTGCACAGGTTTTGCAGAGGGAATTGCAGAAGTTTCGGATGTTGAACTTATGAAAGCTAATGTTACAGAGGGAGTGAAAGTAAAAGCTTCCTCAGGTATCAGAAACTTTGAATCAGCGAAAGCTCTTATTGAAGCAGGAGCAGACAGACTCGGAACATCTGCAGGTATAGCGATTATCGAAGGTGCGAAGTAATTCGGAGGTATAAAATGGGTAAAGTAGTTGTCGTCGGATCGTTTATTACCGATATAGCAGTATATACACCCCGTTTCCCCGTTGACGGTGAGACCGTTATAGGTGACAGAATGAAATTTGGCCCCGGAGGAAAAGGATCAAACCAAGCTACAGCGGCGCACCGCGCAGGCGCCGAGGTTACAATGATAACCAAAATCGGCGGTGACTTTATGGCGGAAATCGCACGCAGTCACTACGAAAAAGAAAAAATGGACATGAAGTATGTATATGAAGATACTTCATGCGAAACAGGAAGCGCTGTCATTGAGATACATCAGGAATCTGCTGAAAACAGAATCATAGTTACAACTGCTGCAAATGAAAGAATCACTGCCGAAGAGGTTTATGCGGCAGAAAAAGAGTTTGCGGAGTGTGATGTGGTTCTTATACAGCATGAGACAAGTCCTGAGTCAATTTTTGCGGCTGTAGAAATGGGAAATAAATATAATAAACCGATTATTTTAAATACAGCTCCGATTCGTGATATTGACTGCTCGATTTTCTCAAAAGTGGATTTTGTAACGCCTAATGAAACAGAAGCAGAGTATTATTCAGGCGTAAAAGTTACAGACTTAGAATCCGCTCGCAAAGCGGCCGAGGTATTTCTGTCACAGGGCGTAAAGAATGTACTTATTACTTTAGGTAAAGCCGGAGCGTATGTAAAGGCAGGAGATGTAGATACTATTGTTCCTCCGTTTACTGTAAAGGCGGTTGACACGACAGGTGCGGGAGACGCGTTTAACGGAGGTTTTGCTGCTGCGCTCAGCGAGGGCAAAGATATTATTTCAGCAGTAAAATTTGCAAGCGCGCTTGCGGCAATTTCGGTAACAAGACCGGGAACGTCGCCTGCAATGCCTCAGAGAGAAGAAATCGAATTGTTCATGGCAGAGCGTGCCTGATTAATTTATTTTATTACGGAGTGTGAACTATGATAGAAGAAATGAAAGCCGTAACCGTATACGGTCCCGGCGATATAAGGATGGAAAAAGTAAAAATGCGTCCTTTGCGTCCCGATGAAATGCTTATCAAAGTAGCATACACAGGAGTTTGTGCAACCGATCTTGCTATATTTACAGGCGATTGCAGCTTTGTAAAATCAGGTCAGATAAAATATCCGTGCCGTATAGGTCATGAGTGGTCAGGCGTAGTGTGCGAATGTGGAAGCGCAGTTAAGGACTTTAAACCGGGAGACCGAGTTATAACTGACAACGGTGTTTCGTGCGGTGAATGTGAAAAGTGCCTGCAGGGTGATTTTGGACGCTGCCTTAACAACCGTTCTGTAGGAACAATTGATTGCTGGGAGGGCTGCTTTGCGGAATATATGTACATGCCGGAGAGGCACACATATCACTTGACGGACAATATAAGTCTGCGCGATGCATCTTTGGTAGAGCCTTTGTCGATTTCTCTTGCGGGAATTAAAAAATACAACATAACAAAGGACAGCACAGTTGCGGTTATCGGAACCGGAGCTATCGGAATCGGAGCGGCAGTTTTGGCAAAGCACATGGGTGCAAAACAGGTTATAGTTGTCGGGCGTAAAAAGGAGAAACTTGCTAAGGCACTTGACTGTGGCGCTGATACTGTTGTAAGCACATTTGACGGTGACGTAGTGGAGCAGGTATTGGCTCTCACGGGCGGAGAGGGTGTTGATTTTACACTCGAAACGTCAGGCGGCGCGGAAACCGTAATGCAGGCAGTTCATATGACGAAAAAGAGGGGCACGATAGCGTTGCTCGCTTTCTATGAAAAGCTTCTCCAAAATATTGATATAGATGCTTTTGTCGGTAAGGAGCAAATTCTTAAAGGTGTCATGGGAGAATTTGGGCTTGTCGAAGAGGCCGGAAAGATAATGGAAGAGGGATTGCCGCTCGGAAATATCATTACTCATGAAATTTCATTTGATGAAGTTCCTGATTTCTTTAGAAATGCAGGTAAAACCGCTTCAAGCCGCGTTAAAGCAATAGTTAAATTTGATTGATTATTGATAATTAAGAAAGGAAGAATAATAATGGAAGACAAAAAGAAACTTAATCCGCTTGTAGTTGATGTTGCAAAAGTTAAACCGCTTCAGATGGGAGCAGAGTACCAGTCAAGAATGATTCTTGACCATGTAATAACAGGCCGTGACGATGTTATTCAGATAAATCACGGAACAGTAGCTCCGCGTTCTGCGTTGGGCGGCGGTGTACATGATGAGGATGAGATATATTATATCCTCTCCGGTAAAGGAAAACTTGCTCTCAACGATGATGTTGTAGATGTTTACGCAGGTCAGGTTATATTTATTCCTGCAGGCTGTTTCCACGCTCTTGATAATTCTGAAAGCGATGAGGAAATGACAATTCTTACATTTTGGCGTGATTACAGATTTAACGAAGCATACGCGGAGCGTGTAAAACAGTGGGGAAAATCATTCAAAACAATTGATGAAGATTGATTAGCTTGAGAGGTGTTCTTTAATGATAATGGACATCCATTCTCATACGTATTTTTCAATGTGCGGAAGAGATGACCCGGATTTCACAATACAGGCTGCTATAGACGGAGGTATTGAGCTTTTCGGTATATGCGACCACAACTACGGAATTGCCGACAGAAAGCGCGAATACTACAACTTTATATGCAGGTATAAAGAAAAGTACAAAGGCAAGATAAAAATCCTCAGCGGAATTGAACTTGCAACCGTAGATGGGCTGTGGCTCAGGGATGATGAAGATATAGCATTTTTTGATTACTGTCTGATTGAACACATTGACAGACCGGACAGCTCGGTCGGAAATAATTTTGTGAATTACGCAAAGCGCTGCGGATGTCCGGCGGCGGGAATTGCGCATACTGATTTATTCTCTTTTGCGGAAAAGTTGGGGGAAGCTCCTTACGATTTCTTTTCAAGACTTGCGGAGAATAACATCTTTTGGGAAATGAATGTAAATTATGACTCGACACACGGTTATCGCGAACACGATTACGTAAAACGGTTTGTTGAAAGTGAATATCAGCAAGAAGTGATAAGAAAGAGCGGGGTTCGTGTGAGTGTCGGATTTGACGGACACAGAGTAGAAGATTACAAATCGGAAAGAGTTATCAAAATGTGTAAGTTTTTACAACAGGCTGATATACCGATGCCTTTTTCCGAATAAACCGAAGGGAGATTTGTATATTTGTGAATTGCTCTTTAAAAAGAACTACAAGTTTGTTAATGGCATTAGTGATAGCTGTGGTATCTTTTCTGTCTGTGCCGGTACAGTATGTCAAAGCCGATTCATCTATTGAGATAGGATATACTGTTTCAAAAGATACTTTGAGTGTTGGGGACACAGTTGATATATTGTTCTACTTTAAAAAATTTGATACAGGCAGTGCTGTTTGTTCGGCTTTCCAGCTTGATGTATATGTAGATCCCGGTATTTTTTCTGTTGTATCGTCAGAGTGCTTGCTCGACAGAACCGGTGCTATGATGAGTACAACTAAATATAAGGATTCGTGTCTGAAAACTATTTATTTCAATACGGCTTCTGGTCTTCCGTCAAACAGCGAAAAAATTACTTCCTTTACTTTGAAATTGGAGAAAGATTTTACGGTTTCTGAAGATGTTCAATTAGATATAAAAACAGCTATTGCGCTTGATATAGATAATAACTACTTTGATATGATTTATCAGGCTCCTATTTTAAAGTGTGTTCCGTCTGCATCGGATTCATCTCCCGGTGAATCTGTGAATGAAAGTGGAGCACCCACAGGTACGACTCCGGCAACGGCAATGCCGTCAGGGTCTGCATCTGCGACTTCAGTGCCATCTGCATTGTCATCCGATTCGCAGACAGAGAGCGGTGATGCAAGTCCGAGTGCAACGGCTTCTGTGGGAAATTCGACAAACGGCACTGCAGATGCTACTGCTACAGCTAAATTAGAAACTATAGCGCCTACCGAAAAGACGGAATCGGCGGAGACGGCAGAAAACCCTGATTCGACTGCTTCTGCAGCAGATGAAGAGACTGAACCGACTGATACTGTGCTGTATAAAGTAACATACTGTGATTCAAACGGACGTATTATTACTACAGAAGGTGTATTAGACGGTAAAGCGGCAACAAATTCCGATATTCCTGTAAGGCCGGGTTACATTTTTGAGGGATGGATGCTTGATAAAGGCACTCTTCAAAAAGTTGAATGTGATATTACTGCAACAGCGGTATATGTCAGATCAAATGCGGAATATACGGTAAATGTAAGCGGAGGAGTATTATCAGACGGAACTCAGACAGGCGGTTTTGTTTATGACGAATGTGCTATTGTGACTTTAGATGAAAGCGAAATTCCGGAGGGTAAATATTTTGCCGGATGGACAAAGAGCGGAAGTGATAAAGTGATAAGCTGCAGCAAAACATACAGTTTCCTTGTGAGAGAGAGTACTGATGTTGCTGCGACATATTCAGACAGTCAGCCGGACGTTGTTCCTTCGGTTGTAATGTATGATCACTCCTTTTATATGGAAGCCGGTGTGTTCTCTTGCGAAAGAAACGTTCCTGCCGGATACGCTTACTCAGGTTCGGGAATAATTGTTACAAAAACGGAAGCTGTCGGAGACAGCGAAGAAATGTTTGTTCTCAATGCGGAGAATACATCAACCTACAGAGCTGATGATAACGCAGTTAATGCAAGCTTTTCTGTAGTTCATACTGATATTTCCGATAGAATTTATGCAAGAGCGTATCTTATTTACAAGAACGAAAGCGGAGAGAAATATACTATATATAGTGATATAGAAGTATATGACCCTGTTCTCTATTTGGAATAAAGTATTTTAATTGAATGTTGACTGTTGATTAGCCTACCGAAATTTTTTCGATAGGCTTTTCTATTGGCGTTGAAATTTCTCTGCCCGCGACTGCGAGGATAATAGATAGTCCGCCTATGCGGCCGAAGTACATAAGCATTGCTACCCAAATTCTTGAAAATGTTCCGAGCAGTGGAGTAAGCCCCATGCTTAAACCTACTGTGCCGACTGCGGAGAAGATTTCAAGTGTAACTGCCTCAAGAGATGCGCTTTCAACTGCGCATATAATTGATACAGAAGAAAATGCCATGATTATGTATATTACCGCAATTGCCAATGTTTTTTTCAGAAGCTCGTCTTCAAATCGTTTTCCGAATGCTGTGACTGATTTGCGTTTTCTTATAACTGACAGTGTTCCGAGAACAAGAACTGCTATAGTGGTAGTTTTTATACCGCCTGCTGTCGAACCGGGTGAGCCGCCGATGATCATTAAAACACTTGCGATAGATATCATAGATGAAGACATTTGCGACATATCAACCGTTACGAATCCTGCTGTTCTGAAAGTAACGGATTGGAACATGGAACATAAAATCTTTTCTCCTAATGACATTCCGGCAAGAGTATGATTATATTCAAATACAAAATATGTTACAGCGCCGAAGAGTAACAGCGCAGATGTTGTCACAAGCACCAGTTTTGAGTGAAGTTTATACTTGGAAAAACAGAACCCGTGGTCTTTTAAATCCTCCCAGACTACAAAACCGATACCGCCGATTATTATGAGGGACATTATTACCAGATTGATGTAGACATCGTTATAATATAATGTCAGTGAAGAAAACGCACTTTTTTTGCCCATGAGATCAAAGCCTGCATTGCACATTGCCGATACGGAGTGGAATATTGAGTTCCAAATTCCGCGTCCCCATCCCATTTCAGGTATGAATTTTAATGAGAGAAGAAATGCTCCGCATGCTTCTATGCTTAATGCTCCGATAAGTATAAATCGCATATGGTGTACTATTCCGCCGACCTCAAGCGTGTTTACGGATTCCTGCATAAGCTCTCTTTCTTTAAGCCCGATTTTTCTTCTCGCGACTGTCGAGAAAAAAGCTGCAACAGACATAAAGCCGAGGCCTCCTGTCTGAATCAGTAAAAGAATAACAATTTGTCCGAAAAGTGACCAATGACTGTATGTATCATACACAACAAGGCCTGTTACACATGTAGCTGATGTGGAGGTGAAGAGTGCACCGCTGAGACTTGTATTTTCTCCGCTTTTTGTTGATATTGGCAGTGTGAGCAAAATTGTTCCGATAATTATTATCACAATAAAAACCAATGCAATAACCTGAATATATTTGAGCCCGCTTCTTTTTGCAGGCTCAGTTTTTCGTTCGGTAAAAAATGTTCCGGATGTGTTATCCGTATTTTTTGTTTTTTTGTGTAAAAAAATACTATTGTTTTTCATTTTATTTAGCTGATGACAACCTTCCTATATCATCTTTATATCCTATAACGACAATGTCCTGATTACTTTCAAACACATGGTCGGGTTCCGGAATAAATACAGAACTTCCGGATTTTATTGCCACAATACTGATATTATATTTTTTTCTGACATCAAGATTTATAATAGATTTTCCGATCCATGACTTGGGCGCTGCAATTTCGTAAATAGCAATTGTCTCTGTCAGATTAAAAAAGTCAAGAACATTACTTGCGGTTGTTCTGATTGCAAGCCTTTCTGCCATGCCTTTGTCAGGGTAGACAACCAAGTCTGCTCCGTTTCTAAGCAGAAATTTTTCCTGAATTTCACGGATTGCTTTTGATATAACGTACGGCGCTCCGAAATCCTTTAGCAGTGATGTAATTTCAAGTGAAGACTGAAAATTATCTCCGATTGCGACTAAACAAATATCGAAGTCTTTTACGCCGATTGCTTTCAGAACCTCAGGCTTTGTACAGTCTGCTATTTGCGCAGAGGTAACATACGGTGCCATTTCGTTTACTAATTCTTCGGAGGAATCAACAACCATTACCTCACATCCGAGATTCATGTATTTTAACGCAGCATATTTTCCGAAGCTGCCCAGTCCTATAATTAAAACAGATTTCATATAAAAACCTCTTTCGTATCAATCATATACTCCGGCAATTTTATCATAAGAATAAGAATAGTTCAAATATGAAAAAAACTTTTCAATGCAAAACGTTTATGCTATACTTTACGTTGTTAGCGTGTCTAAAAGTCAGAACGCGTTAATTATATGGTTTTAATCGCTAAGTAAATAATGTGTAACCAAAAGGGGTGCGATATGGTAACTTTCAAAGCGGCGGTAGCCTCATGCCCGAGAAAATCAGGCAACCATAACGGAGATAATTTTTATTTTAATTCAAAATTTATCACAGAAGAACTTGCGTCTTCTCAGGTGATGTTAGCACATAAAAAGGGTCAGTCCGGTGTACAGATGTATGCAGTAAGTGACGGATCTATGGCTGAAAATTACCGTGATGAGATTTCGCTTATGCTTGTGCGCGGCTTGAAGAAATATCATGCGCATCTTATAGAAGATGCTGACGCATATGCGGCAGATGTTATAGAAAACTATAATAAGGACGCATATTCGGCAGCAAAAAAAAGGTCTATATCCAATGAACAGCACCCGTATGCGTCACTTGCGCTGATGTACATAAACGGTGAATCGATAGTATATACGAATGCCGGAAATGTAAGAGTGTACCGTATCAGAAACGGTGCGGTCGAAGTCCTTTCTGAAGAACATACACAGGCGCACAGAATGGTAGAACTTGGACGTATGACTCCTGAGAGAGCTGCAGAACATCCGCATAGAAAAAAACTCACACAGTTTTTCGGAATTATGCCTGAGGAGCTGACATTTAATCATCCTATTTATGAGGACAAAGCTGTAGCAGGCGATATATATGTACTTTGTTCATGCGGTTTCTACGAAAATATTACAGAAGAACGTATGGCGGAAATAAGCACGTCGACAGATAATGTTGCGGACTTTGTAAAAACTGTATTTTCAACCGTTGTGTCAGGCGGTTGCAGAGAGGATATAACGGTTCTTGCCATAAAGGCGGAGGGTTCCGACACGCTTACTGCTGTGGGTGGAGCCGGTTCGTCAAGTGTTTCTGCTCATTCGGTATCTGCGGCAGATGATGAACCGAGACGCAGTTCAGCGAAATCTGCTGCCGGGACGGCTGCTGTTGTTGCAGGTGCAGGAGTTGCTGCTGCGGGTGTTGCCGCAAATGCAGCTGAACCTACAGCTCCGTCTTATCAGCGAATGACACGTACTGGTCCCAAAACCGATGTAAATGAACAGAAAAACGATTCGGTTGAAGGAGAAATACCTGTTTCGCCAAAAAGAGAGCGTGTTTCGCCATCGAGCGTGGAAACTACCGCTGCTGCAGGAACTGCAAGAAGAGTAAATGCTTCTTCGGGAAAGGCGGAAGCGGTTTCCAATAAATCAACTAAAACTGCGGCTTCGAAAGAAAACAGTGCCGCAGAAGATGCTGCGGAGAAAGGCGGAAAGTTTGACGCAATAAAGTCTTTCCTCGGAATAGGCGGAGATGAAAATACAGAGCAGATATGGCCTGCACTTATTGTTTTCATAATCTGTCTTATCCTTGTAATTGTTCTTACTGTTTACGGTGTGAAGATATATAATCAAAATAAAGACGGCGGAGCTGACGCTACGCACAATCCTTACGGAACATCAGATGTGACACCGGTACCTACTGAGACGTCAGAGGGTGAGACTGCACCTGCTGAAGCAACAGTTGAACCAAGTGCAACTGATCCTTCTTTTGTTAACACAGGAAGCGCGGAAACCGCAGAGACATCTGTTACAGAAACAGAGACTCCTGCAACAGAAGCACCGGCAACAGAAGCACCGGCAACAGAAGCTCCGGAAACTGAAGCTCCCGAGACGGCAGCTCCTACAACTGCAGCTCCTACAACTGCGGCTCCTACAACTGCGGCTCCTACGACTGCAGCGCCGACCCCGACCCCGTCAACAGCAGCGCCTACAACGGCTGCTCCGACACCGACACCGTCGCCGACTCCGTCAACTGCGGAGCCGATAACAACTACTGCAACCACTGGTGGTACGACTGGAGGTAATACAACCGGCGGCGAAAATACTGGTGAAAACACAGGCGATAACACTGGTGATAATGTTGGCGATAGCACTGGTGACAATACTGGCGATAACGCTGGTGACAATACTGGCGATAACGCTGGTGACAATACAATTAGTGGCGATACAACCGGCGGCGATGCAGATGTTGACTCAGATGATATCACAACTGATGTTGTTGCATAAAAACAGTTACGTTTACAGTAAATTTTAAACATTGATTTTATTCCGCATGAGTGATTAAATGATTCATGCGGAATTGTCGTAGAAAATATCGTGCTTTACAGCACCTTATATATAAATAAAAGAAACTTTAATATATTTGGAGGTTTGAAAATGGATTGTTGTCCCGAGTGTAAAAACAACAAAAGTGATTTATCTCTTTTAGAGCCTGTTTTTAAAGAATTGGCGGATGAAAAGGGAAGTCTTATAGCAATATTGCAGCAGGCTCAGGAAATATACGGTTATTTGCCGTCTGATGTTTTGAGATGCATTGCTGACAGAACAGGTATAAAAGCTGCAAAAGTATATGGTACAGCTACATTTTATACACAGTTCAGATTTAAGCCTGTAGGCAAGTATCTCATAATGCTTTGCCAAGGTACAGCCTGTCATGTTAATGGCGCTGATACTGTACTTGATGCAATATGCAGCGAACTTGGAATTCAGGACGGAGATACAACTGATGACGGATTGTTTTCA
>JAFTXL010000135.1 GCA_017464985.1 Clostridia bacterium
AAACAATCCTTTTTCAAAAATTTCTATATCCGAAATATCAATTTTGCCTATACATCCTGACGAAAGCGCAAACAGCAATAACGCCTGTTTCCAGTCATCAAGAGGATTATACCGACCTTGCTTCAGGCCCTCCATGAGACGTTTTCCCGAATCAAGAGCTTCTTTTGTTTCTTCATCAATATCAGAACCGAACTGTGTAAAGTCCGCAAGCTCACGGTATTGTGCAAGCTTTGCTCTGAGATTTGAAGATACCTGTTTCATCAATTTTGTTTGAGCAGCGCTTCCGACACGTGAAACAGATAGTCCGACATTTACGGCAGGACGCTGTCCCTCATGGAAAAGCTCAGCCTCAAGGAATATCTGTCCGTCTGTAATTGAAATAACATTCGTCGGAATATATGCAGAAATATCTCCCGCAAGCGTTTCTATAATAGGCAGCGCAGTTATGGAGCCGCCGCCGAGTTCTTTTGAAAGATGTGCAGACCTTTCAAGAAGTCTCGAATGAAGATAGAATATATCACCCGGATACGCTTCTCTTCCTGACGGACGGTGAAGCAAAAGTGAAAGCTCTCTGTATGCAACCGCATGTTTTGAAAGGTCATCATATACGATAAGAACATCTTTTCCGGCATACATGAAATACTCTGCCATTGCGGTTCCAGAAAAAGGAGCAATATATTGTGAAGCAGCAGCTCCTGATGCAGGAGCCGCAACTATAATCGTATATTCCAGAGCACCTTCTTTTTCAAGTTTCTCTTTTATCTCAGCAATAAGTGTTTCTTTCTGACCTATTGCAACATATACACAAATTGTGTCTTTGCCTTTTTGATTTATAATGGCATCAATTGCGATTGCAGACTTTCCGGTTTGTCTGTCGCCGATAATCAATTCTCTCTGTCCCTTTCCTATAGGAACAAGAGCATCAATCGCTTTAATACCTGTATGAAGCGGTGTATCTACCGGTGCGCGGTCAACTATAGCAGGCGCTTTGAATTCTATCGGGCGCTTTTCTGTATGCGGTATATACCCGTTTCCGTCAATCGGATTTCCTCTCGGGTCTACAACTCTGCCGAGCAGGCCGTCACCCACAGGCACAGATGCAATTCTTCCCACTCTTCTTACACGGCTTCCGCTTTCTATATGCTCATAGTCTCCGAATATAACGCACCCTATTCGCTCAGGCTGTATGTCAAGAACCATACCGCGCTCGCCACAATCAAATTCGACAACTTCACCGTACATGATATCTGCTAAGCCGTCCATCCAGCATATTCCGTCAGAGACTGACATTACACGTCCCAGCTGATATACATGTATTTCAGTACTGAAATTGTCTATCATGTTTTTTATTTTTTCGATAAATGCCTGCTTCGGATTTTCACCTGTAATCGGCACTTTATTTAACTCTTTTTCAAAATGATACAATTCCTCGGCAACAGTACAATCGTACACCGTATCACCGATTCTTAACCGAAGTCCTCCTATAAGAGCAGGATCTTCTTTTACCCAAAGCGATGTTTTTCCGTTTACGGAGTCAAGCATCGCGCATGTAAACTCATCTACTTTATCAACTAACTCCTTAGAAAGTGGAAACGCAGACATCAAAGTGACGTACAGCACATCGTGTCTTTTAAGATACGCCATGTCGCCGGGTGTAAGTTTTACCTGCGACAGAATATTTTCAATCATCGACGCTTCGCGTTTGCGCAATGCATCCGCATATTCCTGCTTCGCAAAAAGAGCCGTTACTTCTTCTTTAATAAATCCTATAAGTTTCTTTTGGGTTTTTGCAAGCATAACACGGCGGATTTCTCTACATTCACGCTCTCCGAAAGCCTCAATCTGACGTATCTTTTCTTCTGAGGCAGCTTGTTCCTCTCTTATTTCAGATGAAATATTGCTGTCTCTGGAAAATTCTGCATCGAAAGAAAATTCAGTACAGGAGGGTAAACTCCTCGCTTCTGTTTCTTCGGCTTCATCCAGCTCATTTTTAATTTTTTCGAGTCGGGAATTAAACATTGATAAAATTGTTTTCCGACCGAATATAATAATGATTCCCGCAAGAATCAAAAAATTTATAATTACATACTGAATTTCCATATAGGCCACCTTACTGAGAAATGATTTTTTCCGCAAAAGCAGCAGCAATTTCTTTGGCTGATTCGCTCACTGACGAAACTATTTCCTCATGTTCTTTTTCAGATTTCTCTCTGTACCGTTCAACTTCCGTCAGACGGTTATTTTTTGCTTCTTCAACTGCTTTTTTGCTGTCTGCATGAATTTTTTCAATTTCAGCTTTGACCGATTCTTTTTGGCGAGCGAGACATTCAGCCTGACAATCATGCTTTTTTTGCTCTATTTCCGCCAAAAGACGTTCCTCCTCTGCCTTTTTCAGAGCAGCAAGTTCAATCCTGCGTTTCCGCTTATCTATAACCTCAAGAACAGGTTTGAAAAGCAGATTATGCAGAATAATCACTAACAGTATAAAACAAATCACAGTCCAGATTATCACCGATATCTGTATGTTCATTGATTCATCCCCTTAAAATCTTAAATCTTAGCTATAAGCATAAAAGCAATCAGCAATCCGTAAATAGTTAACGCCTCCATGAGAGCCATCGAAATAATCAATGTTGAACGAATGTCTTTCGCCGCATCAGGCTGACGTGCAATGCTCTCCATAGCAGCTTTTGCAGTAAGACCCTGTCCTATTGCAGGTCCGAGTGTACTGATTGCAATTGCGATTGCTGCGGCAATCGCGATGATACCTGAGTTAGTCATTTTGAAAATCTCCTTTTTACAATTTAAATTTTAAATGAAACTTTATTCTATTTCAGTAGCTTCATCAAGATATATAGATACAAGCATTGTATAAACAAGTGCCTGTAACGCACAGAACAAAAGCGACAGAACCATCATGATAACGGGTACCCCAATCGGAAACACATGATACAATTCTTCTATGACAGTTTCTTCACCGAAAATATTGCCATACAAACGCAGAGAAAGCGAAATCGGCTTTATAAATTCATCGAGCAAAAGAAGCGGCAGCATAAAAAACATCGGGCTCACAAATCTTTTGAAATAGTGTTTTACACCGCATTTAAGTGCCGATACCTGCAAAAATACAAATGTAACAATACCTAAACCAATTGTAACAGACAGCGAAGCGGTAGGCGCTTTCACATAATCCGTTAATCCCACTCCCGGAAATAAACCCGAATAGTTTGAAAATATAAGAAAAATAAACAGCGATGCTAAAAAAGCAAAATTTTGACGCGCTTTTTTTCTTCCCAATACTCCATCAAGGAAGTTATCCAGGTACTCTACACCTGTCTCAATCATATTCTGGAATTTTCCCGGCCGTTCCTTAAGGTTAACCTTTACAATCAATGACACGAGAGCAATGACCGCAAGGATAATCCACATTGTTACAACTTCTCCAGTTACATCTAAAAATCCAAAAATTCGAAAAAGTACTTTTGAATTCTCACCCATCTGACCGTTCCTCTTTTCCTTCTTTATTTTGCGATAATGCTTTGTTTATTCTCAGCAAACGTGATGTGAAATAAACCATTGACAAAGTAATGCCAAGCACACCGCCTATCAGAAGATAATATCTGTTCCACGGTGTATATACGCCCAAGAAATATATTGCTATTAGAAATAAAACCTGAATAAACTGCCGGAATATAGGGGTAAATGAATATTTATCCGCATATTTTTTTAAAACAAACACCGATAAAAGATAATTTATACCCGACACGCCGATGCCCGCAGCAAAAGCAAGAACTGCGCCGAAAAAATCATTTTCCACACTATCGCCTTCTTTTAAATAAAAATAATAATTTACTACTGCTTTCTGAACTGTATTGTTCCTTTTTCACTGTCCATTGATTCAACAATGGCAAGTGATTCCAATTTATATCCCATCTCACGGATGGCAGCGCCGCCCGGCTGAAAACCCTTTTCAATAGCAATGCCGATACCCTCAACTTTTGCTCCTGCCGTCTCTGTTATGGAAATCAATCCCTGCAAAGCCCTTCCGTTCGCAAGAAAGTCATCTATTATCAGCACACGGTC
>JAFTXL010000136.1 GCA_017464985.1 Clostridia bacterium
ATTTAAATATTTTTCGGAGAAAGATTCGTAGATATAACCGTACGCAGCCCTCTGCTATATCCTCTTATTCTCTCATTTAATATTTCAAGCAGTTCCTGATACTTCGCATCGCTCTGCTTTTCGGTTCCCAAATCGTCTATTATAAGTAAATCTACACTTCTGACAAGGTTGCAAAATTCCTGTTTATTTACATTCTGTTCTTCATTCACCGCAATCATAGTTGCCTTAGAAAGCAACGCCGGCGCAGATACATATAACACAGGAACACCTTTCTTTACAAGCTCATATGCTATACAATTGCACATAAAACTCTTGCCAACTCCTGTTTTGCCCACAAACAGCATATTTTTCGACTTTTCATTATCAAAGTTTTCAACGAATTCCCGGCACTTTCTTAACGTATTTTTTATCACATTCCTCGGTGCCGCGGAAACCCCGTATTCTTTCTCATCTGCCGTTTCCGGGTACAAAGATATATCAAATGTATCAAATGTTCCCATATCCGATATTATTCCGTAGCTTTCCATAAGCTTTTCAGTGAGGATACTTTTATAACAGCGGCACATTACGGTATTTCCGTTTTCCGTATAATATCCCCTATCTTCACAGATACCGCATGTATAGACATCTGTAAGATAATTTTCATATTCCGAAACAATCTGCTTCTTCTTTTCAATAAGCGCATTTAATTTTTCCTGAGCGTCAGCATACTCATCAGAATTTCTTCCTTTGAGCGCCAATCTGCCAAGCGCAATTCCGTACTTTCTGATATCTTCAGAAACCGATTCATACCCCGGTATATTCTTTATGAGATATTCTTCGCGCTCTGTTTTTAAACGCTGCGCCGCGATGCGTCTTGAAGCAAGTTCTGACATCACCGCTTCGCGGATATTTGTATTAGATTTTCCCGTCATTATTACTGACCATCCTCACTTCCGATATCAGTTAATGAATCTTTGCCGATACTATCAAAAAAATCGTCGTTGTATTCTCTCTGTTCGAAATTACCGCGAATAGACTTACTGATTTTATCATTGTTAACCGTACTTACATTCTGGCGTTTTCTTTCACTGTATTTTTTCTTCCGTTCCTCTTCATACGCTTCAATCTCCGTAACGCTTCTCAGATTATTTCTGTACCATTCCGATATAATCGCGTCAAATGTACCAAGCGTCGCGTTTGTTCTGTACACCGACTTTTTTAGCGCAATCTCAACTATATCCATAGTGTATCCGTATGTAAAATACCATTTTTTTATGATGCTTTCCTCATACTCATTGAAGAATCTTTTGATGTTCAGTTTTTTTGAAATCTTATTACGCATCTTACAGTACTCATCGTACTCGCTCAGGTATTTGCCGAGGTCATCGGAAGTTTTTATTCCGCGTTTATGCCATTCATCGGCAACAGCTCTTACGTACGCCTTTGTCATGCTTCTGTTCATTTCGCAATGCTGAAACAGCATAAAAAGAACATCCGCATTAAAATTATACTTCTCCTGCCACAGTTCTATCTGACTGCACCATGATGGAGGCATATTTCCGCCAAAAAATCTATCGCTTATAGATTTCATCATCTGAACATACTCTTTACGTTTTACATCATTCAAATCACTTTGAAGCGGATTTTTAGCAGTACGCAGAGTATAGCTCTTATTTATTTCTAAAGTCGCTATGTCATTCAACAGAATAATACCTGACTGCAGCTTTAAAAGGCCGTCTGCCTGCAGCATCACAAGGCAGTCTTCAAGTTCTTTCTGTTCCATACGAAGCTCCCCTGCCATCCTCTGCAAAGTAAAATCCTTCTGTTCTGCCGCAGTGTAAATACAATAAAGGTATACTTTTACACATGCCGGACTCATGGTCGGAAGATAGTCCGTAAAAAAGAGCTTATTTATTTCTATATTTTCAAATAGCGCGTTTTTTATTGTATCTATTTTCATCAGGTCTACCCCTTAAGAAATCGGCACCGTAAAACATTTTGCCGCATGGAGTACAAATCGACCGTTATCGTAATTGTACTTATGGCATGTGGTGAGTGTAAGTATCGCGGTATCGCTTGTCAGCACTACATCGCTTTCATGTATAGAATCTCTCTGCAGTGCGGTAATAAATTCATAATAATTATTTTTATCTATAAACTCAGTCTGTATATAGTAATTTTCTGTAGTCGTCTCATATACGGAGAAGACCTGCCATGCAGTAACTTCATCTGCCGTATATGTGTAAATCATCTGATGACTGTCAAAAAAATCTTTTTCCTCATATTTTTTCATGCTTCCAAACATGGTGCCGTTCTGCATATTATGTCCGTAAACGATATTATTTCCTGTCTCCATGCTCTCGTCATTTCTGAAATCCAAAAACAGCGTTCCAGAAAGGTTTGCCTCTCCGTTTATATTGCGCCTGAGATAATAGTCATTATCCTCCGCCTGTACAACAGCATAGCTTATCGAAGTATTCTCTATATAAAGCCAAAACACGAAATCTTTGTAGTCACTCTGCAGTTTTTCAATACTGCTCATAGATGATATTTTAGGATAATAAAACCGCTGCTCAGTATCCGTCACTTCATCTTCACCCGGATACTTCGGCAATGTTCTGTCTGTATTCAAAATTGTTGTCAGTTTTTCTTCTTCATCAAAATATATTCCGTAATCCTCTACTATTTCGTTATTTACTTCAATATCTTTCATATAGCCGTTTGCATAATCGCACAGAACGGAAAGCGAATAAAACATAACCGTAAAAGCTATGCAGCGTATAAGATAGTTCATATTGAATTCACGTTTTTTATTTTTACGTTTCTTGTTCTTCTTCGAGGCATCTTTTTTCTCGTAATATTTTTTTAAAGCTGCTTCAATTTCCTCATACCCCGGTTCTGCTCCCGAAATCCCGTCTTTTACAGGCGCACTTTTACTGCCCGAAGAAATATACATACCGAAAACCGGACGGTACTTCTCGGGAACTAATATACGAATATTCTGTTTGTCAGAAAGATAAAACTTCTTTGCCATACAAACTCTCCGGAAATATTGTATTCAGATACTTGTTTTATTTTACAACAGTATTATTACACCGGTCAAATATAAAATTCATAATAAATTATACCGAAACAAAAATCCGGTTGATTTTAGCATAAATAGCTTCCACCGTCCGGATTTTTTCAGTAACTTTTCAACATTCGATGTGCGAATTATTCTTCGTCGCTGCAACCGTCACACATGCTGCAGTCTCCGTAACACTCAAAATCAAAATCAACTTCTTCACCGCAATTAGGACAGTGAAGAACCAATTCATCAGATTCATCAAGAACATCTTCGTCTATTGAAATAAGTGTTCCGCAGTTCGGGCACTCAACTTCGTCACAATCGAGTTCTTCATCGATATCATAAATATAATCCTCAAGATCACAGAAATCTTCTTCGAGATCACACAAGGACTCAGACAGTTCATCCTGCTGCTCTTCCAATGACTCTACAGCAGTAGCCATATCGTCAATAAGCTCAATAATCTCTTCTAAAAGTTTTGTCTGGTTAGAATCCTTATCAAGATTCATGCCGTCTGCAAGACCTCTGAGATAGCTCACACGCTCAATTAAATAACCCATAGGAAATCCTCCTTAAATTATCAAAATTCCTGAATTATGCACGTCCGAGATATTCGCCTGTACGTGTATCAATTTTAATCTTATCTCCGATATTGATAAACATCTGAACACGTACTGTAGCTCCTGTCTCAACAGTCGCAGGCTTCAATGTGTTAGTAGCAGTATCACCTTTTATACCGGGCTCTGTCTCTGTAACCTCAAGCTCAACAAATGTAGGAGGCTCGATACCGAAAACATTTCCTTTGAAAGAAAGAATCTTACATACATCATTCTCTTTAACAAACTTCAATGAATCACCTACTGTATCCGCGTTGATAGGCATCTGGTCGTATGTCTCAACATCCATGAAATAGTAAAGATCCTCATCACTGTAAAGATACTGCATATCTCTTCTCTCAACTCTTGCCTCAGGTACTCTGTCTGTAGGGTTGAATGATCTTTCAACAGTCGCGCCTGTGATAACGTTTTTAATCTTTGTTCTTACGAAAGCAGCGCCTTTACCGGGTTTTACATGTTGGAACTCAACAATCTGCCATACGCCGTTATCCATTTCAAAAGTCATACCATTTCTAAAATCTCCTGCGGAAATCATAAATATACCTCCAAATACATATTAAATACATAAATTTTATCTAAATCAATAATCTACAAAATTATACATCATATCACTATGTTGCACAAGCAGAATTTTCCATAATAGCTCAAATCACCGCATTTAAGCAGCTGTTTAATAGCCGATAATTGCATATTCCGACTCTGCCATACTAAAATCCGTTACTCTTTCAGCAACGCCGCTTTCCTCGCTGTACTCAAAAACATAGTTATATATTTCAATCGCAGCTGTACCAGATTCTTCCAAGAAATTTTCTGTCGATTTTACGCCGTCAAGCAAAATAACATTGTTTTCTTTTTCAAATTCTTTAGAAAACGGCAAAAAAGAAGAATATTCCTCCGTGTAATTAAACATACATACGCCGCTTTCCGAATCAACGCTGTATTCGCCTGAAACAGTTACCGTTCCCTCAAATGAAACAGAGCATGATATCACGTTTCCCACGCTGTCTGTTGTTTTCTCGACTGATTTAACAGTAAAGTTTGATACTGAGTCTCCCTCTTTTACTGTTTCAATACTGAAATTTGCTTCCGTTATATCTACTTCGTTACCATTTTCAGGCGTTGCTTCCGCAATTTCTTCTTGGGTCCGGTTCGTACTTGCAGCAGAATCTCCCTCCTGTTTTTTACTGCATGCGCACAAAGCACCTGATATTAAAACAGCGCAGCATATAAAAACTAAAATTTTCTTTTTCATAACTCGTCTCCTCTCACTCACTGTTTCTCAATCGTTCTATCAGATTTTTAACATCATCCGGTAACGGCGCCTCAAATGTTACAGTTTCTCCTGTTGACGGATGAATCAGAGAAAGATTTCCGGCATGAAGAGCCTGTCCTTTCATGCCTCTGTCATTTCTAATACCGTACACCGGGTCGCCTGTAACAGGATGTCCTATATATGACAGATGTACTCTTATCTGATGCGTCCTGCCTGTTTCAAGTCTGCACTCTACCA
>JAFTXL010000137.1 GCA_017464985.1 Clostridia bacterium
GATGACGAGTATGACTACTATGATGACGAGTATGACTACTATGATGACTCCGATGTTTACAGCGATATGACTATGGAAGAAATGATGGAAATGTATACAGAGTATGCTGAAATTGCCAACACTTTTATAGAGGCTTTGTCATCTTAAGATACTCTTATAAAGGGTCTTGAGTCTGCCGTTAAAGAGGCAGGAATTGTTGCAGAAGAAGTAAATTCACTTACTGTAACCGTGAATAAGGATAATGCTAAAGTGTTCATTGAAAAAGCAATTCCTGTTATTGTAGAGAATAAAGATGCGGTTGCAGATGCTGTTGTAAATGCTATGAAGAGCATATACGAATTGAACGGCACAGAAGAGGTTCTTACTGATGAAGATATTGATGAAGCAAAAACTGAATTTATCACTGCTATAGAAGGACTTGAAGACTCATGGGCTGAATATGAGACTGAATATGACGATACTTTTGCGGAATCGGATTTCAATATCGAGTTCAAATTTACAGTAGATGAGAATGACAGCAACTATTTTGACTTCTCTTCAAACATAGGCGTGTCAGATGATGAAACCGCAACAAAGTTGAATGTTGCTACTGCATTGTCAGTTGCAAAGAGCGATGAGACTGTAGAGTGCCCCGGTGCTTCTGACTGCATTTCTTATATGGAAGTTTTGACAGCTATTATGGCATAATACGGTATTTTAATAATAGTTAAAAAAGATGAGGCGCGCGATTTACATAAATCGTGCGCCTCGTCTTTTTCTTTCAAATTATTTTGATTTTAATTTCCGTCTGTTCTGTCTGAAACAGTCAGTATACAAAAGACGGAAATTCCGAGTCCTTGGCCGAACTGTGTGAGACCTTCACCGGTCGTTGCGGTAATTCCCACATCGGAAGCTGAAATTCCGAGCAGATACGCAATGTTTTCTTTCATGTCGGATATGTACGGCGCAATTTTCGGCGTCAGACACTCTATTGTAATTGAAAGATGATTTATCTTGTATGGCGTATCGGAAAGATCTTTAATCGCAACCTTAAGGTAGGCGGCAGAGTCTGTAATGCCGCTTTTGCATATATCGTCTGCAATTTTGCCGAGAATATTCCTCCCTGTAATGCCGGAAATTGCGTTTGTGATCGCGTGCAGGACAACATCTCCGTCGCTGTTGGCGCGAAGTCCGATTGAACTGTCTTTGAATAGCACGCCGCCTAATATAAGCGGTTTTCCGGGCTCTTTTTCAAATGCATGTGAATCCTGACCGATAGAACATTTTACCATTTTATACACGCCTCCGATTTGTTCCGAAATCAATTACTGCCTGTGTGGTCGAAACCTCCGCCTCTGTTTTCGCCGATTACAGAAACATCGTCTACAACTTCAAACTCCATAACCGGAACTTTCTGTAAAACAAATTGAGCGACACGGTCGCCTTTTGTTATTTCAAAGCTATCTGTGGCAGAAGTATTTGTGAGTATAATGCCGACTTCGTCACGGTATCCGCTGTCGATAGTTCCCGGTGCGTTTGAAACTCTGATAGGTGTTTTAAACGACATTCCGGAACGCGGACGAACTTGTATTTCGTAGCCTACGGGAATGGCAACTTTAAGTCCTGTAGGTATTATTTTTGTTTCGCACGGAGCAAGAGTGATGTCTTCTGCTGCGCGTACATCCATGCCGGCGTCTCCCGGTTTTGCGTAAAAGGGGAGAGAAACCCCTTCTCTGCATGTTTCAATTGCTACTTTAACTGTTTCAATACTCATAACTGTAACCAGCCTTTCTGTTTCAAATCATCATCATTAAAAATATTATATCTTAAAATGCAGCTCTTACAAAGCTGTTTTTTTATTTTATCCACACTAATTGATATCTGTTTTGAAGAGAGCACAATGTTTCTGCAATCATCGGGACAGCCCAGAATCGGAAAAGTGTTTTTTAAGTGGTCGCTTAAACTGTAGCCGGCATAACCGTCTTTGCCGCATTTGCCGCAATGGAATCTGGGGGAAGTAGAGATGAAACAATGTTCGCTTCTCATGACAATTACTCTGCCGCAGCATATGATTTCCGGGGTGATGTTATTTGTGGAATTTGCAAGTTCCGTAATCTCGTCACTTTCAGCTTCCGGAAGCAATGTAATGCTGTGTAAGCCTTTCTCTGCCCATAAATCAGATGATGTGCTGTTTAAGATGTTTAAGCTGTAATCACCGCACAGTATTTTTTCTTCTGAAATATTATCTTTTAATGTTTTTAAAAACACAATATCTCCGATGTTCCCAATCATAAATCCGTCAGCTAAATTGTATGTTTCGGAAAAATTACTTTCAAATTTTGATTTTTCATTTCCTTTGTTTACGTATGGCAGCACAGCGATTATCTCCGGATTGTTTCTGCCGGACTTTATCAATTCCGATAAATACGTTTTTACGTAGTTGTTTGAAAATGCCATATGAGGCAAATATATTCGGAATACATTTGTGAAGTCTTTGGGAGAACTTTTTAAAAATACGTTATAATCATAAAAATACAGAGCGTTGTAAATCATTAAAGGATACGCTCCTTTCTCAATTCATACAATTTTGCGACTCCATTCCTGCGTAATTCTTTTATGACAGAAAACGGGATAAAGCTGTTTTTGTCGGTGTTTACTATTATATCCGCGGCTTTAAACGGTGTTCCGCCGAGCTCAGATACTTTTTTTGCGACTGCGTCTTTGCTTATTTCTTTATCCGAATACTCACAAAGAATTCCGCTTTCTTCTGTGACAGAATTTCCTATGTTGTCATAAAGTCTCAAAACACACGGTTTTTCACGGAATATATCAATTTCCGCAGTTATATCAACTTTCCTGATTGAGGCGTTTTCTGCATAGTATTTTGAGTATTTTTTCATAAGTTCCGCATCATAGTTTTTATAGAAACGCAATCCCTTTGAATATTCCGGCATTTCGCCTGCTATTGTAAGGATTGTATTGCTTCCGTTTTGCGTTATGATATTTACAATACCGCCTGCGCTGTTTTTGTCTTCAAAAGTGATGCCGTCACCCTGTTTTATGCAGTTTTTATCAAGATTTACGGTTGCTTTGTATATACTCACAGGGCCGTTGACTTTTTTAGGAGGCATCAGAAGTTTACCTGCCGGAAGTCCCGTGTGGCCGGGCTTATTCGGTGTAATGCCTGAAGGAGACATTTTCCCCAATTGATGACCGCTTGTAAAGCCGCCTCGGCTGAAAATAACGGTTAAATCGTCGGCGTCCTGTTCTGAATACACGAAGTTGTTATCAATCGCATTGCGGTATTTTTCCGTAACTATCGCAGCGTATTCCGGCGATTTGAGACGTCCTTCTATTTTAAGTGAGTCTATGCCTGCTTCGCATAATTCTTTGAGATAAGGTAAACTGCACAGGTCGGCAGGACTTAATCTCGGTAAAAATAAATTCTGACCGCGGGAAGAATTGCTGTCTGTGTCAGTGACGCCGGGGGAGTTCAGCCTGTAATTCAGTCTGCAAGGCTGTGAACAGGTTCCTCGGTTCCCGCTTCTGCCTGTCAGAAATCTGCTCATCATGCATTGACCTGAATATGATATACAAAGTGCTCCGTGACAGAAAACCTCCGTTTCCATAATGCCTGAAAGGCATATTTTTTCAATTTCTTTAATTGAAAGCTCTCTTGCAAGTACTGCACGTGTAACTCCCATATCTGCAAGTTCTTTTAAACCGTCAATGCTGTAAACAGTCATCTGTGTGCTTGCGTGGAGTTTCGCGGTGGTTTTTCCTTTGAGTTTTTTTAAAAGCCCTATATCCTGAATGATGAATGCATCTACACCGAGACGGTCTGCTTCGAGTGCCATCTGTACGGCTTGGTCGAACTCCGCGTTATTTACCAAGGTGTTTAATGCGATATAGAGCTTTGTACCGTAAATATGGGCATAAGAAACAGCCTCTGATAATTCTTCGAATGAAAAATTATTAGCAGAGGCTCTTGCATTGAACTTAGACATACCCATGTAAACCGCATCCGCGCCTGCTTGTATTGCCGCGCGCATTGCTTCGGAATTTCCTGCAGGAGACAAGATTTCGGGCTTGTTTTTTATTGAATTTTTGCCGTATAAACTTATATTCATCAGTTTTGTGAAAAATTTAATTTTCTTTTTAATTCTTCATTTTGTTTCCATGCGGCTTCGAGCTGCTCTTCGAGTTCGTGGCTTTCGACTTTTAGTCTGTCGTATTCATCCATCATTCGCTTTATCTCGTTTTTTAAAGTGTTAAAATTTTTCTTTGCTTTAAACAGCTCATCTGTAATATCAATTGCTGCCATTACGGTTACAGTAGGCTCTCCGAGCTGTATGCCGCCTTTTGAAGCAGATGCAATCTTGCTGTTAAGATAATGTTCTATTTTATGTATGTATTCATCGCTTTCATCGTGAAGAAGTGTATAATTTTGTCCGTTAATTCTTACTGTAATTTTCTGCTTATCCATTTTTCCCTCCGCGTTGAATCGGTAATTGAATGTGTTATTTACATTACGTACAATATAACAGAAAATGCAATGTTTGTAAAATATATCTACATTGACGGACGGTTAACTAAAGTAAAAAGAGACTGAAAGCGCACAGTCTGTCAGCCTCTTCTGTTGTCCCGGTTTTGGATCTGCCGAACCCGGGATCTTTAAATGATGCCTGTCACAATTTACATATTTCTTGCAACATCATCGGTTTCTTCC
>JAFTXL010000138.1 GCA_017464985.1 Clostridia bacterium
CGCGTTATATTTATTTTGACAAAAGGTGATATGTATACTTTTTTGTCTTTGATATGTTATAATATTCAGAACATTTAGTAACGTAGGATTAGAAATTTGTGACTGAAATTCATGCAGAAAAGGAGCCATTTATGGATAAATTCATATTACATTCTGAATATAAACCCACCGGCGACCAGCCGCAGGCAATAGATGTTTTAGTAAAAGGTATAAATGATGGAAATCAGTTTCAGACATTGCTCGGTGTAACCGGCTCGGGAAAAACATTTACAATGGCAAACATAATTGCACAGGTAAATAAGCCTACGCTTGTACTCGCGCATAATAAGACACTCGCGGCGCAGCTTTGCTCAGAGTTTCGCGAGTTCTTTCCGGAAAATGCGGTGGAGTTTTTCGTATCTTACTACGACTACTATCAGCCTGAAGCGTATATACCGTCCACCGATACCTATATAGAAAAAGATTCACAGGTAAATGACGAAATAGACCGATTGAGGCACTCTGCAACAGCCGCATTATTTGAAAGACGAGATGTAATAATCGTGGCGAGCGTTTCGTGCATATACGGACTTGGTGACCCGGAGGACTATACGGAGCTTATGATATCTCTGCGTCCAGGAATGCAGAAAGACAGAGACGAAGTGATAGACCGCCTTATTGAAATGCGTTACGAGAGAAATGACTTAGAGCTCGGCAGAAACAATTTCAGAGTAAGAGGCGACACTATAGAAATTGTACCGTCGGACTCATCAACGCACATTGTACGTATAGAATTTTTCGGAGATGAGATTGACCGTATTACAGAGTATGACGGAGTATCAGGTGAGATTTACGGAACAAGAAGTCATATAGCGATATTCCCCGCATCGCACTATGCGACAACATCGGAGAAAGTTTTAAGAGCGCTTGAGGGAATTGAGCAGGAGATGTACGACAGAGAAGCGGAATTTACGGCAGAGGGCAAAACACTCGAAGCGTACAGAATAATGCAGCGTACAAAATTTGACCTTGAAATGCTCAGAGAAACAGGCTTTTGTCAGGGAATAGAGAATTATTCACGGCATATGAGCGGAAGAGCGCCCGGAAGCGCGCCGTACACGCTGATTGATTATTTCCCCGACGATTTTCTTTTAATGGTGGACGAATCGCATGTTACTATTCCACAGGTGCGTGCTATGTTCAATGGTGACAGAGCAAGGAAAAAATCTCTTGTGGAATACGGATTCAGACTTCCGTCCGCATACGATAACAGACCGCTGAGCTTTGCAGAATTTGAGGACAAGCTTAATCAGGTGATTTTCGTGAGCGCAACTCCTGCGGAGTATGAAAAATCCCATTCTGTGCTTACTGCGGAGCAGATTATAAGACCGACCGGTTTGCTTGACCCTGAAATTATTGTACGTCCCATAAAAAATCAGATAGATGATTTAATAGGCGAGATTCGTGCGACAACAGAAAAGGGAGAAAGAGTATTAGTTACCACGCTTACAAAACGTATGGCAGAAAGTCTTACCGATTATTTTGAAAGCATGGATATCAGAGTAAAATATCTTCATTCCGAGGTTCATACGGTAGAGCGTATGGAGATAATACGTGATTTGCGTATGGGTGAGTTTGATGTGCTTGTCGGAATCAACCTTTTAAGAGAAGGCCTTGATATTCCGGAGGTGTCGCTTGTTGCAATACTTGATGCGGATAAAGAGGGTTTTCTGCGTTCGGAAACATCTTTAGTGCAGACCGTAGGACGTGCCGCTAGAAATTCAAACGGCAGAGTAATAATGTATGCTGATGCGGTTACGGACTCTATGAACAGGGCAATAGCGGAAACCAACAGAAGACGTGGAATACAGGCGGCATATAATGCTGAAAACGGTATAGTTCCCAAAACCATAGTAAAGAGCGTAAGAGAAGTTATTGATTCCACATATGAAAAGGGCAGTATTGTGCCTGATGAAGTTAAAAATGTACTGGGGCTTAGTCCGAAGAAAAAGGGGCGCAAAGGAAAAACGGCGGAAAACGAAATATATGTGCTTGAAGAAGCAGAAAAGAATATGCCTATTGACATGCTTATAGAACATCTGCAGGGCAAAATGGCAGAGGCGGCGGCAGAACTCAGGTACGAGGAAGCTGCGCAGATACGCGATATTATAAAAAAATTAAAATCTATTTGATAATAATTGCAAAAAGGAATACAATAAATAAATTACATTATATCGAAAGGAAATACCTTGAATGGACGACTTCATAGTTATAAAAGGTGCCAGAGAAAATAATCTAAAAAACATAGATTTAAAGATACCGAGAAATAAGCTTGTAATACTTACAGGTGTTTCCGGTTCCGGTAAATCATCTCTTGCATTTGACACTATATATGCCGAGGGACAGCGAAGATATATTGAATCATTGTCATCATATGCAAGACAGTTTTTAGGTCAGATGGAAAAGCCTGATATAGACAGCATAAGCGGACTTTCTCCTGCCATTTCGATAGATCAGAAAACCACATCGAAAAATCCACGTTCTACAGTCGGTACTGTAACTGAGATATATGATTACCTGCGTCTTTTGTATGCAAGAGTGGGTACGCCTCATTGCCCGAAGTGCGGCAGAGAAATCGCGTCGCAGACTGTCGACCAGATGCTTGATGCCGTTATGTCACTTGAAGAGGGCACAAAGATAAATCTTCTCGCGCCTGTCATACGGGGCAGAAAGGGTGAATATGTAAAGCTTTTTGAAACGCTTAAAAAGCAGGGTTTTGTCCGTGTAAAAGTTGACGGAGAGGTATATTATCTTGAAGATGAAATAAAGCTTGAAAAAAACAAAAAACATAATATAGAAGTTGTGGTGGACAGGCTTGTCGTAAGAGAAGGAATGGAGCGCAGACTTAATGACTCGCTTGAAACAGTATTGAATATTGCAGAAGGTCTTGCGATAGTTGAGATTCAGGACGGAGAAAGGATACTTTTCAGCAGCAATTTTGCCTGCACAGAGTGCGGTGTAAGCCTTCCCGAGGTCACTCCGCGTATGTTTTCTTTTAATAATCCTTACGGCGCGTGCCCTAACTGTACTGGGCTTGGCTTTCTCACAGCATTTGATGAAAAGCTTATCATACCTGATGAAAACAAATCGATTGCGGAGGGGGCAATAGCTGTTTCCGGTTTTAATGTTTCAACGGACAGTTATACAAGACAGGTTATGGAATCACTTACTGAATACTGCGGTGTTGACATAAATACTCCTATATGTGAATTCCCGGAGAATGCGCGCAGGACGCTGCTTTACGGAACAGACGGAGAAAAGATTATGTTTAAATATGACGGCGGTTCATATATGCACCGGTACAGCGGTGTAATGAATATTGTTGAAAGACGTTATAAAGAAACAAGCTCGGATATAATGAAACAGTATTACGAAAACTATATGAGCAGCAGCATGTGCTCAGAATGCGGAGGAAAGAGACTTCGCCCCGAGAGCTTAGCGTTTACTGTGGGTGATAAAAACATATATGAACTTACAAATATGTCTATAGGAAAGACAAAAGAATATCTTGAAAACATAGAGTTTACACCTCAAAAGCAGATGATATCTGCGCCTATTCTTAAAGAGATTTATGCAAGACTCGGTTTCTTAAATTCTGTCGGACTGCATTATCTTACCCTTTCAAGAGCAAGCGCCACGCTTTCGGGCGGAGAGGCGCAGAGAATACGTCTTGCGACTCAGATAGGTTCAGGTCTTATGGGTGTGCTTTATATACTCGATGAGCCAAGCATAGGACTTCATCAGCGTGACAATGATAAACTTATTGCAACGCTTAAACATCTGCGTGATTTGGGAAACACCGTGATAGTTGTCGAGCATGATGAGGATACAATGCGCGCTGCTGACTATATCATAGATATCGGACCGGGCGCCGGTTCATACGGCGGTTTGATTACAGCCGAGGGAACACCGGAAGAACTCATGAACAACGACAATTCTTTGACAGGTAAATACCTTTCGGGTAAAATAAAAATTCCTGTTCCGAGTGAAAGAAAAAAAGGAAACGGCGATTTTTTGACGGTTCTGGGAGCGGAGGAGAATAACCTTAAAAATATAGATGTGTCGTTCCCTCTGGGTGTAATGACCTGTGTTACCGGAGTTTCAGGTTCGGGTAAAAGCTCTCTTGTAAATCAGATACTTTGCCGTGAGCTTCTTCACAGGATAAACAGAGCAAAGCTCGGCGGCGGTAAATGCCGAAATATTGTGGGATATGAAAAATTAGATAAAGTGGTGAATATCGACCAGTCCCCTATAGGCCGTACACCAAGGTCAAATCCTGCAACATATATAGGCGTGTTCGATATGATACGCGAACTGTTTTCAATGACACAGGAGAGCAAGGCAAGAGGATACAAAAGCGGACGTTTCAGCTTTAATGTAAAAGGCGGCAGATGTGAAGCGTGCAGCGGTGACGGAATGCTTAAAATCGAAATGCATTTCCTTTCTGATATCTATGTGCCGTGCGAAGTGTGTAAAGGTCAGAGATACAACAGGGAAACATTGAGCGTAAAGTATAAGGATAAATCCATTGCGGACGTTCTTGATATGACAGTTGCCGAAGCTGCTGAGTTCTTTGCTGATATTCCTAAAATCAGCCGCAAGATAAATGCTCTTTTAGATACGGGACTCGGATATATAAAGCTCGGACAGTCATCTACGACGCTTTCGGGCGGAGAGGCGCAGCGTGTAAAGATTGCGACAGAGCTTTCAAGGAGAAGTACTGGAAAGACTTTATATATACTTGATGAGCCTACCACAGGACTTCATTCGGACGATGTAAGGAAATTGATTGATATCATGAGAAGACTTACAGACGGCGGCAATACTGTAATTGTAATCGAACATAATCTTGATGTTGTAAAAAATGCGGATTATATTATCGATATGGGACCGGAAGGCGGCAGCGAGGGCGGCAGAGTTGTAGCAAGCGGTACTCCCGAGGAAATTGCGGCGTGCGAAAATTCGTATACAGGAATGTATTTAAAGCGATTATTATAAATATTTATTGGTATCGGATAGTAAAATAAGTATATCAAAGACAGGAGTTAACAGATGGATTCACTTATGTGTTCAAAATGCGGTAAGAGAAAAGCGTCGGTGTTTATCACACAACTTGACCCGAGCGGCAACCAGGAAAATAAAGGACTTTGTCTCGTTTGCGCAAAGCAGCTCGGTCTGCCTCAGATAGATAACCTTGTAAAGCAGA
>JAFTXL010000139.1 GCA_017464985.1 Clostridia bacterium
ATGCGCATTGAAAAATATAAATTTCTTTTACATAGCGGCGCGGAAAATTGCTGAGAATTTTAAAACAACACGTGTGAGCATACTGATGCTTGTGTATATAACATTTATCGGTTCGATGCTTATAGCAAATGATATGGCATTGCTTACTTTTTTGCCTCTCGGCTATTTTGTGCTTACTGCGACGCATAAAGAGAAATATATGGCATTTACGTTCATTATGCAGAACATTGCTGCAAATCTCGGAGGAATGCTTACACCGTTCGGCAATCTGCAAAATCTCTATTTATATACAAAGTTTAACATTCCGACATTGGAATTTATACAGATTATGCTGCCGCCCTTTATCATCTCCGTTGTGCTGATAACCGTATGCTGTCTCTGTGTAAAGTCGGAACCTCTTGAAATAGCTCAGGAGCCTGTATGCCTTGATATTAAAAAAATAGTACTTTATTTTGAGTTATTTGCGTTATCAATAGCTATTGTATTCCGATGTAGTCCGTATTATATCGGTCTTTTAATTATTCCAGCGGTACTTATGGCAGCAGACCGCAAGGCATTAAAAGATGTTGATTATCCGCTGCTTCTGACATTTGTGTTTTTCTTTATATTCTCCGGTAATATGGCGAGAATTGACGCGGTCAGAAATTTGTTTGAGATGCTTCTTGAAAAAAGTACGCTTGTTTTCAGCGTCATATCGTGCCAATTTATAAGCAATGTGCCGTCGGCTATATTACTGTCGCAATTTACCGATAATTACAGGGAACTTCTGATAGGTGTCAATATAGGCGGAGCAGGAACTTTAATTGCGTCGCTTGCGAGTCTTATAACCTTTAAGGAATATATTAAACACAATTCCGGAAAAGCAGGTTACTATATAAGAATGTTTTCAGCGTTTAATTTCGGGTTTGTAATCCTGCTTACCGGGTTAATGCTTTTATTTTGAGGTGCGTTGTGGTATCATATATGAAATTATGTTATTACGATAAATCAAATCGAAAGGGTGTATTGTATGTTATCAAAATTGTACAGTCAGAATATAGGAAGCCGCTCTGTTATCAGAGAGTGTTTTGAATACAGCAAAAAAAGAGCAGCAGAGATAGGTGCTGAGAATGTGTTTGATTTCAGTATAGGAAATCCGAGTGTTCCGCCACCGCCGTCTGTTGACAAAGCTCTTGAAGATATATTAAAAAATGCCGATCCTGTTGCGATTCACGGTTATCCGAGCGCGGAAGGTATTCCGGAGGTAAGAGCTGCTATCGCAGAGAATCTTAACGAAAGATACGGTACTGATTATACAAGTTCAAATATATTTATGACAATAGGTGCAGCTGCGGATTTGAAATGCTGTGTCAATGCGCTTACAGACCGCGGCTGCGGCGATGAAATTATCACATTTGCACCGTATTTTCCGGAGTATAATGTTTATATGCGAAGTGCCGATGTTAAGCTTGTAGTAGTTCCTGCAGACATTGAGAGCTTTCAGATAAACTTTGATGAATTTGAAAAGGCAATAAACGAGCATACAAGGGCTGTTCTTATAAATTCACCTAATAACCCCAGCGGAGCTGTATATAGTGAAGAAACCATCAGAAAGCTCGCTGAGGTTCTTACTAAGAAACAGCAGGAGTACGGCAGGAGCATATACATTATTTCTGATGAGCCGTACAGAGAGATTGTATTCAAGGGATTCAGCGTGCCTTATGTACCGCACTACTATGATAATACTCTTGTGTGCTATTCATACAGCAAATCACTTTCTATACCGGGTGAGCGTATAGGGTATGTAGCATTTACAAATAAAGCAGAGGACAGCGGTATTATTCTCGGCGTTTTGGCGGCTGCTGCGCGTGACCTCGGATATGTAGGTGTTCCTACAACATTCCAGGGCGTTATAAAGGAGTGTGCAGGGGATACATCAGACCTTTCTATATATGAAAAAAACAAAGATATTTTGTACAAAGGCCTGATTTCAATGGGATATACATGCGTGGAGCCGGGCGGAACATTTTATGCGTTCCCTCGTTCGCTTGAGCCCGATGCATCGGCTTTCTGTGAAAAAGCGCGTAAATACGACCTTGTTTTAGTTCCCGGAGACGGATTCGGCTGCCCCGGCCATGTGCGTATTGCATACTGTACAGATACAGACAGGGTAGAGCGTTCGCTTGAAAAATTCAAACTTCTTGCGCAGGATTACGGTGTAATCTGAGAAGGACACGGCATATCATATAATAGAATTTTGGAGGAATCAGGATGATAAAAATTTTGATTAAAATGTTTATACCTGACTTCGGAAATACGGAAAATGTTAAGGTGAGAGAACGCTACAGCGTTTTTTCGGGCGTTCTCGGTATCTTATGTAATGTTTTTCTTTTTGCCGTGAAAATTACGATAGGACTCATAATGGGAAGTATCGCCGTTATATCGGATGCGTTTAACAACCTGTCCGATATAGGCACCTCTCTTGTTTCAATAGTAAGTGTGAAGCTGAGTAATAAGCATCCGGATAAAGACCATCCTTTCGGTCACGGCAGAATAGAATATATTGCGTCATTAATCGTATCGTTTTTGATTATGATGGTAGGCATAGAGCTTTTTAAAACATCGTTTGGAAAAATTCTGAATCCGGAGCCTGTAAATTTCAGCTTTTTACTTGTCGGATTCCTGGCGCTTTCAGTTCTCGTTAAAGTTTGGATGTTTTCCTACAACAGATACATGGGTAAGAAAATAAATTCCACTATCATAAAAGCTACGGCTCAGGACAGCCTGAATGACTGCATTTCTACAAGTGCCGTTATTATTTCTACAATTATCGGTCATTATATTCCCGGCATACCTTTTGACGGAATTATAGGTGTACTGGTTTCGGCGCTTATTATGTATGCGGGTTTTTTGATTGCAAAAGATGTCATCAGCCTGCTTTTGGGTGAACCGCCGTCACCTGAGCTTATTAAAACGATAACCGACAGGCTTATGGAGAGCGATGAAATTATAGGGGTTCACGATCTCATTGTACACGATTATGGCCCCGGCAGAGTTATAGCTTCCGTTCACGCTGAGGTTTCAGATAAATGTGATATTGTAAAAGCTCATGAATCAATTGACAGAGTTGAGTCTAAAATACTTGAGGAGATGGGCATTATCCTTGTGATTCACATGGATCCGATTACAACAGGAAACGCGCGTGTGGATTATCTGAAAGGTCTTGCTGAAAAGACGGTAAAGCATTATGACAGCAGATTTTCAATACACGATTTCAGAATTACTGACGGTGAGAACCGTATAAATATGATTTTTGATATGACGGTTCCTTTCGAAGTCAAGGAGGAACAAAGAAAAATTGCTGTGCACCGTATTTCGGATGAGATTCACAGTATAGACGAAAGGCTTTACGCGGTTATTAAAGTAGAAGGCGCTTATTGATACGCTGCGCGCTTTTCTGACATGGCAGAAAATAAATTTTTGCCGTGTCAGAAAAGCGCGCAGCGGCATAAATATCAAGCTATATTGAGGAGAAAAACTTAAATGTAATTATTCAATCGCTCTTTTGATGCAAAAGAATTTGTTAAAAATAATAAATATACGTATTTGGCGTTTACTGTGATCCGATTCGGCATAATTGTCCGCGTTATCGAATTTGGAAATCTTCCGTGCGGATTAAATCAGGATGAGGCATATGCCGGATACGAGGCACTTTCTCTTGCAAATTACGGCAAAGATTCTTCTGGCTACAGCTTTCCGTGTTATTTTGTATCGTGGGGAAGCGGAATGAATGTGCTTGAAAGCTACCTTGCGATACCTTTTGTCAAGCTGTTCGGACTGTCAGTTGTGACTTTCAGATTGCCGCAGCTTATATGCGCCTGTATTTCTATGCCTGTTTTTTATCTTCTTTTAAAAGAGATTTTTTATGAAAAAACCGCGCTTGCGGGTCTTTTTGTATGTGCAGTTTCTCCGTGGCATATTATGCTGAGCAGATGGGGCTTAGAGTCAAATCTTGCTCCCGCTTTTCTCCTTTTCGGGTTTTATTTTCTTATAAAAGGATTGAAGAAAAATTATTTGTTGATATTTTCCGCAATCATGTACGGGTTGTCATTGTATGCTTACGCAATAACATGGGCGGTCGTACCGCTCACGATAATATCTTGCGGCATTTATATCCTTGCGTCACGTACAAAAGTTTCCGTTAAATATCTGATGATATCTGTATGTGTGCTTTTTTTGCTGGCACTTCCGCTTATTCTTTTTGTTTTTGTGAATAACGGCGTTATAGGCGAGATAAAAACACCGTTATTATCAGTTCC
>JAFTXL010000140.1 GCA_017464985.1 Clostridia bacterium
CTCTAGCAACGATTACTATGGTAACCTTTTTCTTTCTGGAGAATTTTCCGTCAGTATAGTTTTTCTTAATCTTAAGCTGAGAAGATGCTCCACCGGAATTTTTATTAGTTCCGGTGCCTGTTTTTTTCTTAGTATCGGCTTTTTTCTTCACCGGCTCGGCCTTTTTTTTCGCCGAATCGTTTTTGTCTTCCGCTGCGGATTTTTCCTGAGCAGCAGCTTTGCTTGCTACACCGGGTTTTCTGATTCCGCGCGATGGTTTAAGTTCACCGTTGCCTGCCATTTTGTTCACCGCCTTAATAAAATTGCATGAAATAACATTTCAACACAGCAATTTGCCTTCCGCAAAATTCCAAAAGCAATTATCTTGATTAACTCGAAGCCTTTGCTCTTGCCTTTGCTCTGAGCTCTGTCTGCAATATCTTTTTTCTGAGTCGAATACTCTCCGGAGTTACCTCGACAAGCTCATCGTCAGCTATAAACTCCAAAGACTGCTCAAGACTGAGAATTATCGGAGGAACAAGCTTTAACGCATCGTCAGAACCGGAAGCTCTTATGTTTGTCATATGTTTCTTCTTGCAAACATTTATAACCAAATCTTCATTTCTCGCACATTCTCCGACAATCATGCCTTCGTATACTTTAGTACCTGCACCTATGAAGAGTTTGCCTCGCTCCTGTGCATTGAAAAGGCCGTATGCCACAGCATCTCCGTCTTCCCATGCTATCATTGCGCCGCGCTGTCTTGTGCTCATATCGCCTTTATACTCTTCATATCCGTCAAACACATGGTTCATTATGCCGTTACCCTTTGTATCGGTCAAAAATTCCGACCTATATCCTATAAGACCTCTTGCCGGAATTCTGAAATCAAGCCTTACATAGCCTTCAAGCCCGGGATGCATATTAAGCATCTCACCTTTTCTTATTCCTATCTTCTCGATAACAACACCTACAGATTCCTCAGGGACATCTATTGTAAGTCTTTCCATAGGTTCGCAGAGCACACCATTTACTTCTTTGTATATAACTCTCGGTCTTGATACCTGAAACTCATAGCCCTGGCGTCTCATTGTCTCAATGAGTACAGAAAGATGAAGTTCTCCTCTGCCTGAAACTTTAAGTGTATCCGGTGAATCCGTGTCCTCAACTCTCAGACTTACATTTGTTTCAAGTTCTTTATAAAGTCTGTCTCTGATGTGCCTTGAAGTTACATACTCACCCTCTTTGCCTGCAAAAGGACTGTTATTAACGCTGAAATTCATAGAAAGTGTAGGTTCGTCAATATTTACAAACGGAATAGGATCTATACAATCTATCGCACATACTGTATCTCCGATATTACATTCAGAAAGACCTGCCACAACAATAATATCTCCTGCTTCAGCTCTGTCCGTTTCAGTTCTTTTCAAACCTGTAAATTTATAAAGATAGTTTATCCTTGCGTTTTTCTTTGAACCGTCAGGATTACATACTACAACCGCCTGTCCGTTTACAACAGAACCGCGGTCTACTCTAGCAACGGCAATCCTTCCCACATACTCATCTGTAGTTACATTTGAAATCAACATTCTGAACGGCGCATCTTTGTCAACTGACGGTCCCGGTATGTATTTCACAATAGCTTCAAAAAGAGGTTCCAGATTCTTTTTCTCTCCTCCGTCCGGTTCAAGTGAAGCGTACCCTTCACGCGATGATGCATATACTACAGGGAAATCAAGCTGTTCGTCGTTTGCTCCGAGATCCATAAAAAGTTCCAGTACTTCGTCAAGAACTTCTGTCGGTCTTGCACCGTCACGGTCAATTTTATTTATTACCACAATAGGCTTCAAATTCATGGCAAGTGCCTTTGAAAGTACAAAACGTGTCTGAGGCATCGCTCCCTCAAAAGCATCTACAAGAAGTAAAACTCCATCTGCCATACCGAGTACACGCTCAACTTCTCCGCCGAAATCAGCATGTCCGGGAGTGTCAACTATGTTAATAGTGTAATCCTTATATTTTAATGACGTATTTTTCGATAATATTGTAATACCGCGTTCTCTTTCAAGATCATTTGAATCCATTACTCTTTCCGCTACGACTTCATTATCTCTGAAAGTTCCGCTCTGACGGAGCAAACCGTCAACCATTGTAGTTTTGCCATGGTCTACATGCGCTATGATTGCTATATTACGTAATTCTTCTCTGATTTTTTCCACTTATTATATATACTCCTTTTCAAATTTATACACATGGAAAGTATATCATTCTTTTATAGAAAACAAAAGGATTTTGTACAACAAATCGGTAGATAAAGGTTACATAGAAATCGGGCACTGCTTAGGCTTTTCAAGTTGCAGTGCCCAATGGGGACGTAGCAAGGCACCGGGAAATAATACAACCGGTTTATTCATCCGCATATTCGCTTACGATTTTGGTAAAACGGTCTGCCATATCTTCTGCATATTCTTCGTCAAAACTCTCAACAGTTATTCTTATACGCGGTCTGACTTCATCAGGTATTATGCGGATACATCCGCTGTCACTGAAATTTACAAGACCGTCATCTCTGTCAAAATTTCTGCGTATATAATCATTTTCAAGTATTTGTCTGTATATATCTGATTTTTTGTTTGGTTTACATTCCACATACACGTTTTTACGAAAAAC
>JAFTXL010000141.1 GCA_017464985.1 Clostridia bacterium
AACCTTATCACCTGTCTTAACAACAGCAGCACAGGGAGCGCCTATGTGCTGTGTAAGTTTTATCTGAACTTTGCTCGGCTTAATAACCGTTTCGTCAAGCGGCGCAGGAACATTATACTGTGTAAGTCCCAATCTTGCTGTAAGACGGTTCATAGGAACTCTTCTAAATTCTCTCTTGCTGTCAGCTTTAGAAGAAGTTTCAGATTTTGGTATAGCCACACCGTTTTTACTAAGCTCTCCTTTGCATTCACCGATAAGAGATCTCGGAGACAATCCCTGGAAACACGAATACATCTCACAAAGACCGCACTGTGAACAGAACAAAGTATTTATAACTGCCTCCGGCTGCGATGCTGAATTGTTCGCAAGAGCATTCATAAACGCATGTGGTTCAATAGAATGACCCAAAAGATGTCTGGGGCACAAATCCGTACACATACGGCACTGGCAGCATGCGGATTTTGCTCTGCTGACATCGACTTTCAAATTATTTTTCTTCTTTTCGACAACAACCGAATTAGACGGCAATACAAGCAACGCATTTGTTGTTTTTGTCACTGTATCATTTATATTACCAAGAGGACCTGTCATCGGTCCGCCGTTTACTATCTCATATGAATCAATTACAGGATTACCGGCCAAAGCAAGAAGCTCTGCGAAAGATGTTCCGAGCGGAACTTTCACTGTAATCGGATTTTTAACTGCGCCTGCAACAGTTACATATTTTTCTGTAACAGGCTTACCGTTCTTCAATGCATTATATGCGTTAAGCATAGTCTCTACGTTGAAAACAATAACACCTACCGAAATCGGTATGTTTCCCTGCGGCACAACACGACCTGTTGTCTCATATATTGTTATAACTTCATCACCTGCAGGATATATCTCCGGCAAAATTCCTATTTCTACATTTTTAAATGAAGCTAAATTTGCTTTTACCGCATTGATTGCACCTTGATATGAATTTTTTACAGCAATAATAACTTTATCTGCGCCTACTGCTTTTGACACATAATCGAGTGCGGTTAATATCTCAAATGCATATTTTTCGAGAACCTGTCTGTGAAGCTTAAGCAGAGGTTCACATTCGGCACAGTTTAAGATAATTGTATCTGCCGCTTTATTAAGTTTTGCATAAGAAGGAAAACCTGCTCCTCCGGCACCTACAACACCTGCATCTCGCAGTACTTTCGCAAGTTCTTCTATTTTCATTTAATACACCTACTTTAAATAAACTGTGTTTTTTATGTTATTCCAAGCCTGATCCGTCATCAACTATTCCAACAATAGCTGCATCAACCGGTGAAGTATTCATACCGCATCCTATACGAGCCGCGCTGCCCTGCGCAACAAGTACAATTTCGCCTATACCTGCGCCAACATTATCAACCGCCACAATTCTGTTTGAATTAGAATCCATGCTCTTTATAGGTTCAACTATCATAAATTTACTTCCCACAAGATTTTCATTTTTTCTTGTAGCAACAATGCTGCCCACTATTTTTCCAACAATCACAATATCACCCTGTTGACAATCTTTTATGATCTTTAATTATTCCGAAAGAATGGGCATAAAGCATAAGCCAGCCCATTTACCCGGCAATAAATAATCATCTTATTTTACAATTATACCGACATCTCCGGTTCTAATTTTTGAAGCATTAGCTTCGTCTGTATCAATGTGCATTTCAAGAGTAAAGCTCTCGTCAACACGTATTGAAACATTGTTAAACATTGTACCGCGTTCATTGTTAAACTTTACGGATACAACATCTTTATCCTTTACACCTGCTGCCTGTGCATCACGCGGATTCATATGTATGTGGCGCTCAGCAATAATACAGCCTTCGTCAAGATATACAACACCCTTAGGTCCTACAACTGCAATAGGAGCAGAACCGCTTAACTGACCCGAAAGTCTGATAGGTGCACGTACACCAAGTTTAACAGCATCAGTCTGAGATATCTCAACCTGAGATTTGCTTCTTACAGGACCGAGAACTCTTACATTCTCTATAGCACGGAGCTTAACACCCACGATAGTAACAAGCTCATTCGACGCAAACTGTCCGCCCATAAGTTCTTTCTTTTTTGTGAGCTGATAACCCTTACCAAAAAGAACTTCCACATGCTCCTGTGTCAAGTGAATATGTCTCGCAGAAACACCAACAGGAACTGCATAACCGTTTGTCTGCTGTTTTTCAAGTATACTTACAACAATTTTAGTAATATCCTCAACAGATTTATCCATAATAATCACCTGCTAAAATTATAAATTAAGTTACAAAAAAATTGCAACCTATAAATTTGCGGTAGCACTGCCGCACAAAATGTGCGGCAATTCTACATATGCAAAATAAATTCTGATGATATTTCGCTATTATGCGAATGAAAAAATTACTTCACTGAAGGAAGAATCTTTTCAACATCTGTATGAGGTCTCGGAATTACATGAACTGCAACGAGCTCGCCGAGTTTAGATGCAGCAGAAGCACCTGCCTCTGTAGCTGACTTAACAGCACCTACATCGCCTCTTACCATTACGCTTACCAAACCTGAACCGATTTTCTCTGTTCCAACCAATTCAACGTTAGCAGCTTTGCACATTGCATCTGCAGCTTCGATTGCTGCAACCAAACCTCTTGTTTCAACCATACCTAAAGCCTGCTGAATCATTCTCTTTTCCTCCTTAATTACTTTCTTTTCAACTGAAGCCGCTGTTTCTGACTTCGAATCTGCAGCTGCTGCTATAGCATTCGCAGCAGTATTTATCTTCTTTG
>JAFTXL010000142.1 GCA_017464985.1 Clostridia bacterium
AATTCATTATTATCTATTTTATTATCTAGTTTTATTTAACTTTTCAACTTGCACAAAACAATTATATTATATTCTATTTTAGTTAGATAATACTTTATATTTTTAAATTCCAGAAAATATTTGAATTCAAGAAAATGTTTAAATTCAAGAAAATAATTTTTAATGGCCAAGATTTATCTAATAAATTTATTAACCTAAATTTAAATCACAAACTATGATGTCATCCCTTTTATTTTGATTTAATTCCTTTTTTCTCATAAGGCTCTCTCTTAATATCTTTAAGTTCGAAGCCGACTTTATTTACAACATCACGAATACTCTGATCTTCGATATCATTATCCGCAATCATAACCGTTTCATTTTTCTCATGTGACGAAGTGACCTTTTTCACTCCTAAATCATTTGTAAGCGCTTCATTCATATGAGCCTCACACATCTTGCATCTCATGCCCTCAATAAAAAGTGTAAATTTAACCATAATTAAAACCTCCATTTTTATATATACAATTTTAACCATACCCTTTTTGAAATCAGCGCCGCAGAAAACACTATACTATAGAAACAAATTTATATCCTGCATCTTCAACAGTTTTTTTTAGAATACTCTTTTCCGTCTCCGATTTCAATACAATATACACCGTGCCGGATTTATGGTCGGGCTCTGCGTTCTCCACACTCGGCAAAGATTCAAGTGCCTTTTTTACTGTTGCTTCACAATGACCGCACATCATACCTTTTATTTTAATTGTAATCTGCAACCCGCAGTCACAGGGCTTCTTTTTACTGCATTTCTTTTTTCTATCTGAGTACACATTGTTTATTTTGAAAAAATTAAGACGCAATGCATTTGATACGACGCAGAAACTTGAAAGGCTCATTGAGGCGGCCCCAAAAATAGGATTCAGTTCCCATCCGAAAAGTGATACAAAAGCCCCTGCCGCAAGCGGAATACCGATTGTATTATAGATAAATGCCCAGAAAAGATTCTGATAAATATTCATGAGTGTTGCACGGCTGAGACGTATTGCCGCAGGAACATCAGAAAGCCTGCTCTTCATAAGAACAATATCAGCAGCGTCAATTGCAACATCTGTTCCCGCGCCGATTGCAACACCTATATCAGCTCTTGTAAGCGCGGGAGCATCATTTATACCGTCACCTACCATCATAACTGCGCCTGACCGTTTAAGCTCGCGAATAACACTTTCCTTTCCGTCAGGCATTACACCGGCGATTACCTCGTCAATACCTGCCTGTTTTCCTATTGCATTTGCAGTGCGCTCATTATCACCCGTAAGCATCACAACACGAATGCCCATATTCTTCATTTCCTGTACGGCACGTGCGCTGTCCTCCTTGATAACATCTGCCACAGCAATAATACCGGAAATTTTTCCGTCCTCACAGAAAAACAATGGGGTTTTACCTTCTGCCGCAAGAGTTTCAGCCTTTGATACAAAATCTTCCGAAACATCTGCTTTTTCACTTATAAATTTATAATTTCCGGCACATATTAAAAGACCGCCGCGCACACATTCAATTCCGTTTCCCGGAAGAACTTTAAACGATTCCGTATCATCTGCGGAAATCTCCATTTTCTCTGCTTCTCTGACAATTGCCTTTGCGAGCGGATGCTCACTTTTACACTCAAGAGAAAAAGCAAGACGCATAAGAGAGGCTTTTTCACAATTATCGGCAGGAATAATATCAGTCACACGCGGTTCTCCCGAAGTAACAGTTCCGGTCTTATCAAGCACCACAATGTCACTCCTGCCTGCATGTTCAAGCGAAACTGCTGTTTTAAACAGAATACCGTTTTTTGCGCCAACGCCGCTTCCTACCATTATAGCAACAGGCGTCGCAAGTCCGAGAGCGCAAGGACAGCTTATAACAAGAACGGAAATTCCGCGCGCTAAAGCATACCCGAAAGTCTGACCGGCAATAAGCCATATGACAATTGTAATTATCGCAATGCATATTACGACAGGTACAAAAATACCCGATACTTTATCCGCGATTTTAGCTATAGGAGCTTTTGTCGCAGCAGCATCGCTGACCATTTTTATAATCTGCGAAAGCGTTGTATCCTCTCCTACTCTCGTCGCTCTGCATTTTATATACCCGGACTGATTTATCGTCGCACCTGATACTGTATCGCCTTGTTCCTTATCGACAGGAACACTTTCTCCGGTAAGAGATGATTCATTTACTGCGCATGAACCATCAATAATAATTCCGTCAACAGGTACCGTTTCACCTGACCTTACTGTAAAAATATCTCCTATTTTTATTTCCTCAACAGGAACTTTGCGTTCTTCTCCGTCTTTTACGACTGTCGCTGTCTTAGGTGCAAGCGCAATCAAGCCTTTTAATGCGTCTGTGGTTCGCCCTTTAGACCGTGCCTCAAGCATTTTTCCTACTGTAATTAGAACGAGAATCATTGCAGACGATTCAAAATAAAAATCGTGCAGCTGCTCTTTTGCGAGTTCAAACTCTCCTGACGCCTGATGAGCAGTCATTGCAAACAGCGAGCATGTGCTGTAAACAAATGCGGCCGCAGACCCCATTGAAACAAGCGTATCCATATTCGGAGCTCTGTTCATAACACCTTTTATTCCGTTTACATAAAACTTTTTATTTATGAATATAACAATAAGCGAAAGAAGCATCTGTGATATTCCTACCGCAACAGGATTTTTGTCAAAAAAACTCGGCAAAGGAAATCCCCACATTGTATATCCCATTGACATATACATAAGCAGCAGCAAAAAAACAAGTGACGTAATAAGCCGTTTTTTCAACGCAGGCGTCTCTCTATCTTTCAGCAAATCATCCCTGATGCCGCTTTCGAAAATTTTGCTTTCCTCACCTTGAGCAAAAGCGTCATACCCTGCATTTCTGACCGCTTCGATAATCTTTTCCGCAGCAACATCACCCTCTACTCCCATTGAATTTGTGAGCAGACTCACTGAGCAGGACTTAACACCCTCAACTTTTGACACAGCTTTTTCGACACGTGAACTGCACGCGGCACAACTCATGCCTGTCACAGTATACTGTTTCATAAATTCATACCTCTCATAGAACTGTTCAAGTGTTTAAATACCGGTTAGCAAAGACTAACTATTATTGTTAATGGTATTACTTTTCACTATTTTTGTCAAATCAATAATCATTTCCCCGGCGATTACCCTGCTGAATATTGAAACACACGCATATTTTCTGTAAAATGGAACGCAGATATACAAAAAGCATCACCCAAATCTAGGAGAAATTAAACAATGAAAAAATTGCGAATATTAAAATCCGTTTTAAAATATACACACGCAGACAAGATAGTAATAGGCTTTGCAGTATTTGTATTCATTTCTGCATTGATTATAATGCTGTTTGAACCCGGCATTAACACATACAGCGATGCGCTTTGGTACTGTTATGCTGTAATAACCACAATAGGTTTCGGAGACATCATAGCAGTAACTTTTGCCAGCAGAATTATTTCTCTGCTGCTCAGTATCTATTCAATAGTCGTTATCGCCATTGCAACAGGGGTCGTTGTAAGCTATTACAATAAAACCATACAGATAAAATACAATGAATCAAAAGAACTGATTCTCAATAAACTTGAAAATTTGCACAAGCTTTCAAAAGAAGAATTAAAAGAACTGTCAGACAATGTCAAAAAAATAAGATAAAAACAGTCTACATATAGAAGAAAGGCGTAAAAATGCATTTTATAAAACATTTCATGACAATCACAAAGCACAGACATATTGTAATGCTGCATTGTTTTAAAGCCGGTATAGTCTGGCGCGGACTGATGCATGATTTATCGAAATACAGTCCCACAGAATTTATCCCCGGAGCTAGATATTACCAGGGAACAAGAAGTCCCAACGCAAAGGAAAGAGAGCTTTTCGGATATTCAAAAGCATGGATTCATCACAAAGGAAGAAACAGACACCATTACGAATATTGGAGAGACTTTAATCCCGCGACAAAAAAATGTGAACCGGTAGAAATGCC
>JAFTXL010000143.1 GCA_017464985.1 Clostridia bacterium
CAAAAAAACAATACTCTAAAAATGCAATGCTCTGTGCGGAGAGAGATTTTAACCGCAAAACAATCCAGAAGAATTTAAGACATGATATTGAGTTGGCAACTTTCGGAGAGGGTGTATAAATTTGAGAATACTTCAGATAAATGCCGTATACGGTATAGGCAGTACAGGGTTTTACACTCGGAAAATGCATGAGATGCTTCTTTCGGGCGGAGAGGAGAGCTACGTCATATGCAGACGGATGTCGCCTAAATACAAAAACGCTGAAAATGTTATAAGCATCGGAAATAATATTTGCGTGAAATTAAATGCATTGTATTCACGGATAAGTGGTATGCAGGCGCATGCTGCGTTTTTTACCACCGGGAAAATTATAAAACGAATAAAAGAAATATCTCCGGATATAATCCAATTGGGAAATATTCATGACAATTTTATCAATATAAAGATGCTTCTTGAATATATAGCAGAATCAGGTATCTCTCTTGTTGTGACTTTACATGATTGTTGGTTTTTTACAGGTAAATGTATGTACTACAGCGACGCGGCATGTTCCGGTTGGATGAACGGCTGCTCGTCGTGTCCTAAATTGAGAAATGATATACCGAGTTTCTTATTTGACAAAACAAAGAAGATGTTGTACGAAAAGAAAAATCTTTTTGACAAAATAAAAAAACTTGCCGTAGTGGGGGTGTCTGAAAGAATTACGGCAGATGCCGCGAAATCTATAGTGTTCAACGGCAGGAAATGTGTGTGCATACGCAATGCGATTGATGAAAGTGTCTTTTTTTCAGAAAACTCAAGTGAACAGAGCCGAGAAAAAATTGTATTTGGTGCGTCATCAAAATGGAGTTCATTTAAAGGCATAGATGATTTTATATTTTTAAGCAAATACTTAAAAGATAACTATAACGGTGATGTAAAAATAGTTCTTGCAGGTGATATCGGAGCCCTTTCGAGAAAAAAACGTATCTTGATTTCAGAGTGTGGGATAGAAACCGTAGGAGAAAAAAATGCGTACGAAATGGCTGAGTTATACAGGAAAGCAGATGTGTTTGTTTCTGCGTCGCGCTCGGAGAGTTTTGGCTGCTCTATCGCGGAAGCTGTAATGTGCGGCGTTCCGGTAGTTTCATATGACGGATATGCCGAATATGAACTTGCCGGAAGAGCAGGATGCGGAGAATGTGTGCCTGTCGGAAACCGCGAAAAACTTGCTGAAGCTGTGTGTAAAATTTTGTATCAGGGAAAGGAATGTTACAGCAATGTACTCGCGGAAAGCGCAAAGCAATATTCGCTTTCTGAATATTATGCTGATTATATAAAATTATTTTACGAGATTATTTAAAAAAACTGATATTTTTGAGCTTAAATGTGTATAAGTTCGGAAATATACCCTTTTTTATTCACGTGTGTAGTAGTATTTAATAAAACTAAGGGCGAGAGATTTTATTATATGGTTGTATTTAGGAGAGTGTTTGTTATGAAATCTTATGATTTACCAAATGATTTTGCTAGTGACGCAAAAAATCTCTGCGGTTATCGTGTCCGCATGATTCGCGAGCAGACCCGCAAATCAAACAGAAGAAAAATGACACAGACAGAGCTGGCTGCAAAGCTTCAATGTTTGGGTGTTGAATGTGACAGACTTGCAATATGCAGGATTGAAACAGGTCTCAGGTCAGTTTCTGATATTGAGCTTGTCGCGCTGTCAGATGCTCTGGGGGTTTCAATAAATTGGCTTCTTTTCGGAAAAGATGACGATCAGCATGAAAAGAGCTGAGAAATGAGAACAGTCATTTTTATACAACATAAAAAAACAAGCAGGACGGCTTTCGGATTTGAATATTTTTTGAACCGAAGGCCGTTTACTGTTATGGGAAATAAGTCAAAATGCGAGATTTTACGAATTGTTTTAATGTGGACTTTATGCTAAAATAATATGTGAATCAATGGGTAAAGGGTTGATTTATTGATGTATAAAAGTGTTAAAAGAGTTGGAGATATAATAATATCGCTTATTGGCTTGTTAATTTGCTGGCCGTTTATGCTTATTGTTATGCTTGCTATATATATAGATTCGGGCAGCGAAACTATTTTTAAGCAGGAGCGTATAGGTAAAGACGGAAAAGTATTTAGATTGTACAAATTCAGGTCAATGGTAAAAAATGCGGAACATACAGGCAGCGGAGTGTATTCTTTTAAAGGAGATGCCCGCGTTACGAAAGTGGGTAAGTTTATTCGCAAGACAAGCATAGACGAGCTTCCGCAGTTAATAAATGTATTAAAGGGAGACATGAGTCTTATAGGTCCCAGGCCTGTTCTTACATACCATCCTATGACTTATGATAAGTATACAGACGAGCAGCTGAAGCGTTTCAGTGTTCGACCGGGTATTACGGGCTGGGCTCAGGTAAATGGAAGAAAGACGGCTCTTTGGAAAGACCGTATTGCATATGATATTGAATATGTGGAAAACCTTTCTTTTAGGTTTGATGTTAAGGTATTTTTTAAGACTATCAAAACTGTTTTAGGTCTTTCGGATAATGAGAACATAGAAAAGACAGCTGTTTTTGATGACCAAGAACAGAGTGTCGGAACCGGTGCTAATTGATGTCTGTTATAACTTGACTGCTTTTAGGAATGGTGTTTAATGACTTTTTTGAAATTGATGTATATAACAAACAGGCCTGATGTGGCTGCTCTTGCAGATGAATGTGGGGTCGATATGATATTTATTGATTTGGAACTGATGGGAAAAGAAGTACGTCAGGCAAATATGGACAGTGTCATATCAAAGCATTCTCCGGAGGATATAAAGAGGGTGAAGTCGGTTCTAAAAAATGCGGATATACTGTGCCGTGTTAATCCTATACACGAAGGCAGTCAAAAAGAAATTGATTTGTGCATAGAGTACGGTGCGGATATACTTATGCTCCCGTATTTTAAAACACGAGAAGAGGCAGAGCAGTTTATAGGTATGGTCGGAGGTCGCGTAAAAACATGTCTTTTGGTCGAAACAGCGGAGGCAGTTGAGTGTCTGGATAACGTTTTGAAGCTGCCCGGTATAGATATGGTCCATATAGGTCTTAACGATCTTCATCTTTCCTATAAGAAAAATTTTATGTTTGAGCTTTTGGCTGACGGTACTGTTGAGAAGATGGCGCATAAAATAAAAAAAGCCGGAATACCTTTCGGATTCGGTGGAGTAGCGCGCCTTGGAAAAGGTATGCTCCCTGCTGAATATGTGATTGCCGAGCATTACAGACTGGGATCGCAAATGGCTATCCTTTCGAGAAGCTTTTGCAATGCTTCTACATGCAATGATATCAGCGAGGTGCGTGATGTTTTCAAAAACGGTTTAGCCGAAATTTATGAATATGAGAATTCTCTTTTTTCAAAGACGGAGGAGTTCTTTGAAGAGAATAAAAAACAGGTTGATCTTAATGTGAATAAAATTGTTGAAGATATTTGCAGATTAAATAAAAAGTAAAAAGATGTGGTTTAATGAAGTTCCTTTTGATATCGCCAAAGAACAGAAGTGTATATAATTTTCGCGGTGATTTAATTAAAGCAATACAGGAGAAAGGTTATGAAGTAGTTGTAACCGGACCTGACAGAGAAAATATTGACAGAGTCGAAGCTTTAGGGGTGAAGTTTGTTGAAGTTCCTCTGAAAAAGAACAGTGTCAATGTCTTTTCAGATCTAAAATATTTATTCTCTTTGAAAAAGATTATAAAGAAAGAAAAACCAGATGTTACTTTGGGTTATACGGTTAAACCGGCCATTTACGGCGCCATAGCCGCTAAAATGTGCCGCGTGAAAAAAATCAATTCGATGATAACCGGCGGCGGATATGTTTTTGCGTCTAAAACTTTGAAAGCTCGTGTAATAAGATTTTTTGTGTTTATGCTTTACCGTATGGGTCTTTCATGTTGTAATACAGTTATTTTCCAAAATCCGGACGACAAGAATGATTTCGTATCAAACAAGCTTGTAAAAGAATCTAAGTGTAAATGTGTATACGGTTCAGGCGTTAATATGAAAAAGTACACAGTTATGGCTTTTCCTGAAAAAACAACTTTTTTTATGCTTTGCCGTGTTATGTACAGTAAAGGTGTTGTAGAATATCTGAATGCCGCGGAGAAAGTAAAAGAAAAATATCCTGATACACGTTTTATGCTTTTAGGAGCGCTTGAGTCGATTCAGGATTCTTTCCCGAGAAGTCAGCTTCAGCCTTATATAGATAAAGGAATTGTGGAATACTTTGGCGAAACAACTGACGTAACACCGTATTTTGCAATGAGTAGCGTATATGTTCTTCCGTCTTACCGTGAGGGTACACCGCGCACAGTTCTTGAAGCTATGTCGATGGGCAGACCGATTCTGACTACAGATGTTCCGGGGTGCCGTCAGACGGTTGTTGACGGTGAAAATGGGTTCCTTGTTCCGGCAAAGGACGCTGATGCGCTTGCGGAGAAAATGATATGGTATGTTGAAAATGCTGATAGAATTAAACAAATGGGCGAGAAATCGTACAAGTTGTGTGAGGAGAGATTTGATGTTCGCAAGGTAAATAAAGAAATGCTTTTACTTATGGGGATTTAAGATATATAATGTGTCTGTTATAAATTAGTTTTGGCGGAGTGGTATATATGAATCTGTATGATAAAATTATTGCTAAAGAAGAAAAAATTTCCCTGGTAGGCCTTGGATATGTAGGTATGCCGATTGCGGTTGCTTTTTCAAAATATATTGACGTTATCGGATTTGATATTAACAAAGCAAAAGTTGCTCTGTATCAGGAAGGTAAAGACCCTACGAAAGAGGTAGGAGATGATGCAATTGCAGCTTGCAGCGTTGAGTTCACATCTGATGAGGAGAGACTTCGCCATGCAAAATTCCATATAGTGGCAGTTCCTACTCCTGTAGACAGTAATAATATGCCTGATCTGACACCTGTTGAGAGCGCAAGCCGTGTTTTGGGAAGAAACCTTACAAAAGGTTCGATTGTAGTATATGAATCTACAGTTTATCCCGGAGTAACAGAGGATATATGTGTACCGATTCTTGAAAAGGAGTCAGGACTTAAATGCGGTGTTGATTTTAAAGTGGGATATTCTCCAGAGAGAATAAATCCCGGAGATAAAGAACACAGACTTGAAAATATCGTAAAGATTGTATCAGGTATGGACGAGGAGACTCTTGATATAGTTGCAAATGTGTACAGCATTGTTGTAAAGGCAGGCGTGCACAGAGCAGAAAGCATTAAGGTTGCCGAGGCTGCGAAAGTAATAGAAAACAGCCAGCGTGATATAAATATTGCTTTTATGAATGAGCTTTCTATTATTTTCAATAAAATGGGTATAGACACACGTTCAGTTCTTAAAGCGGCAGGCACCAAGTGGAACTTCCTGAAGTTTGCTCCCGGGCTTGTAGGCGGTCACTGTATAGGTGTTGACCCGTATTATCTTACGTATAAGGCAGAACAGCTCGGCTATCACTCAAGAATAATTCTTTCCGGCAGAAGAATCAACGATGAAATGGGCAAGTATGTTGCTGAAAATGTTGTGAAGAATCTTATAAAAGCTGATATTCCGGTGAAAAATGCAAAAGTAGCTGTTTTGGGCTTTACTTTTAAAGAAAACTGTCCTGATACGAGAAATACAAGAGTAGTGGACATTGTTAATGAACTTAAAGAATATGAGATAACTCCGGTCATTTCTGATCCTATTGCGGATGCGGGCGAAGCCGCGCATGAGTATGGAGTAAGTTTTGTGAGTATAGATGAAATAAAGGACGCTGACGCGATTATATTTGCTGTTGCACATGAGGAATTTATGAATATGGACATGCAGACGGTTGACCGCTTCTTTAAGAAAGTGGACAACAGCAGAAAAGTTATTGTCGATGTAAAGTATGTTTTAGACCGCAAGGAATATGAAGCGGCAGGATACATGTATTGGTGTCTGTAATTCGATTATGTGATGTTTATATGAATTGTGATTAGATAATTAGCGCGGACAGGCTGTGTGAACTATTTTAAGCAAACAGGCCTGCCGTGCTTTCGTTTTAGGACAATTTCTGATATACTTTGGAACATGTAATTCTTTTGAAAGGTAATGATTATTGATGCGTACATCAATGGTACAGTTATTTATACTTCTTTTTGCTGTGACAGTACTGGCGTTTGTCAGTAACAGACAAAGAAGGCCTGTTGAAGCGATGTCTCCGAGCTGCGCAAAAGGCAGTATAACAAAGAGAACGCCGTTAAATTTTGATGTAATATGTTTTATTATAATTGTGGTATTGTCATTATATTGCGGCTTAAGAACAAGCTACAATGACACAAGCACATATATCAGAAATTTTAAGGACTTAAGTCTTGATTTTACTGACATAGATTGGAGTATTTCTCAAAATTTTGGTTTCCGTCTGTATCAGATGTTTATAAAAAAGTTTATTTCCGATAACCCTCAGTGGCTTTTGATTATCACTTCAACAGTGGTAGTTTCAATACAGACTTGTTTTTATAAAAGATATTCAGTGAATTTTTGCTGCGCGATGTTTTTATATATTACCTCCGGCGTTTATATTTTTGCGTTCGGCGCATTGAAACAGACGCTTGCTACAGCGATTATTATGTGGAGCTTCAGATTTGTGGAAGAACGAAAGTGGGGAAAATTTTATCTTGTAATGGCTATTGCGTTGACTATACACGCATATGTATTTGTTCTTGCTGTGATTCCATTTTTTGTAAATTCAGTATGGGATAAAAAGACATATATGGTGCTTATCGGAGCAGTTCTGATTGGAATGTTTTTCGGCAGTTTTATTGAAGTTTTGGCTTCCTTCTTAGGAGAAATTGATGAATATTATACAGCGGATGTTCTTGAGGGAGAAGGCGTAAATATTTTCCGTGTTCTGGTATTTGCGGTGCCGGTAATTTTTTCCTGGATATGCAGGAAACAGATAAATGAAGAGAAAAATATGGTTTTAACTCTTTGCACAAATCTGACTATCCTGAGTTTTGTGGCTATGTTTATATCACTTTTCGGAAATCCTATTCTGTTCGGACGAATCGGGAACTACTTCCAGCCTTTCTTTATTGTAACAATGTGTTACTGTCTGTTTAAAGGTGTCAGCCCAAAAAAACGTACTGTTATTCTTATATGTATGGCTGTCGGATACATTGCGTTCTTTTATATGATATTTGATGTTTATGCGGGCATAGACAACTTCTTTGGTCACACGTCATTTTTCTCTCTGTTTGAGTAAGGAGGTTTTTAATGAAGCGGATTTTACACATAGTAGGAAGCATGAATATGGGAGGAACAGAGACGTTTCTCATGAATGTATACCGTAATATTGACCGCTCAAAGGTACAGTTTGATTTTGTTGCTTATGGCAGAGATGGGAAAAAGGATTACTACGAAGATGAGATTGGAGGTTTAGGAGGAAAATACTATAAGCTGCCATCTACAGGCAGTATGGGATTTTCAGGGATTATCAAAGAACTTCGTAAAATTCTGCGTGGGAATGAATATGCTGCTGTACATTCGCACACCATGTATAACAGCGGCTTTGCAATGATAGCGGCGAAAAAAGAAAATGTGAAAATAAGAATCGTGCATTCGCATACTACAAAAGATGATGCGGCAGCCGCGTCTTTCAAAACAAAAATTTATAACGGTGTTATGAAGTATTTTATAAACAGTTACTCGACTATGTGCTGTGCATGCAGTATGGCGGCAGCTGAGAGGCTTTTCAATAAAAAAGCTATATTAAAGAAATACAAATTTATGGCGAATGCCGTTGATTTTACGGGATACCTTGATGCAGATACCGACTTCGGAAAAGTAAGAGCAGAACTTGGAATAGATGAAGCTTCTGTTGTAATAGGCCATGTAGGACGTTTCGGAATATCTAAAAATCAGCTTTTTGCGCTTGATGCTTTTAGAAAATACACAGAAAAATATAACTCCTATGCATATCTTTTATTTGTAGGCGGCGGAGATGAAAATGTACGTCAGTCTGTTATGAAGAAAGCAGACGAATACGGACTCAGTGAAAAGGTTATTTTTGCCGGAATCCGCAAAGATATCCCCGATATCATGAATTGTATGGATGTATTTATATTGCCGTCGGTTTATGAGGGGCTCGGAATTGTGCTTTTAGAGGCGCAGGTTTCCGGTCTCAACTGTGTCGTATCTGAAAATATTCAGCCTGAAGCAGATCTTGGAATGAACCTTTTGCATTGGGTTGATTTGTCACGCGGTGCGGAAAAGTGGGCAGATGAATTAAATAAGTATATTGGTAAAAAAATAACAGATACTCAGTATATAAAAGAGCACATAGAAAAGAGCCCATTCAGACTTGAGCAGGTTGTAGAAGATTTTTACGGTTTGTACAGAATTGGATCTTAATGTGATCGGGAGAGTTGTAATAGTGAAACATATTTTGTTTGTTATGAGTGGTATGAATATAGGCGGCGCCGAAAGGTGTCTTCTTGGGTTGCTTGGAAGTATTGACTACAGTAAATATGCTGTTGATTTATTCCTTTTAAGGCACTGCGGAGCGCTTATGCCGTATATAGACAAGCGTGTCAATGTACTTCCCGAAAATCCGAAATATTCTGTCTATGCGTGTTCACTTGCTGATGTTATAAAAAACGGAAACTTCGGCGCTGCATACGGCAGGATAAAAGCCAAAATTATGGCAGGCAGATATGTCCGTAAACACAATATTACGGGATTAAACGGTATAGAACTTGAATACAGTCATAAGTATACAGTTAAATATTTGCCGAAGATAAATCCGGGCACAGAATATGATTTGGCTGTAAGCTTCATTACACCTCATTACATAGTAGCAAATAATGTTAATGCGAAGGTAAAAGCTGCGTGGATTCATACCGATTACTCTTATATAGATGTAGATGCGTCATCGGAGCTTAAAATGTGGGACGCATATGATAATATAATTTCAATATCGGACAGCGTTACAGAGTCATTTTTAAAAGTGTTTCCGTCGCTGAAAAAGAAAATCTGTCTGATTGAACATGTTATTCCCGAAAAATTGCTTTGGCTTCAAGCGAAAGAGGGCAGGGCGGAGGCAGAAAGAGAAATGCCGGAAAAGGACGGAGAATGGCGGCTCTTATCTATAGGCAGATTTTGTCCTGCTAAAAATTTTGACAACATACCGCAGATGTGTAGTATTGTACGGTCGCTCGGAGTCAATATAAAATGGTATATAATAGGCTTCGGTCCTGATGAAAAACTGATAAATTCAAAAATTCAGGAATACGGAATGCAGGATTATGTAATTATGCTGGGCAAAAAAAGCAATCCGTATCCGTATATCGCCGCGTGCGATTTCTATTTGCAGCCGTCAAGATTTGAAGGTAAGGCTGTGACTGTTTGCGAAGCTCTTGTTATGAAAAAACTAGTTGTGATTGCAGAATATGCTACGGCGAAAAGTCAGATAAAAAACGGAACAGATGGTGTGATACTGCCGGTTGAAACGGAGTTGTTTGCAAAGAGGTTAGCTGAATTTATTGAAAATAAAGAACTCCAAAATCAGATTCGTGAGAATGTTGAAAGTACTGATTATTCATGTAGTGAGGAATCCCTCAAATTATATTCTTTGGGAAAGGAGTGTGTCTGACAGCCATGGCTAAATACAGCATAATAATGCCCGTATACAATAAAGAACGGTTTGTAGAAAAAGCAATAAAATCAGTACAGAATCAGGATATCTCAGATTGGGAAATTGTTGCGGTTGATGATGAATCAAAGGATTCAAGTCTTGATATACTTAACCGCATTGCGTCAGAGGATAACCGTGTACGTGTATTCAGTATAAAAAATAAAGGTGTGTCAAACGCCAGAAATTTTGCTCTTGATCGTGTTGAAGGTGAGTATATTACGTTTTTGGATGCTGACGATACATTCAATGCCGGACTTTTTGCTGAATATGATTCTATTATAAATCAATATAATCCGGATATTATTTTTACGGATTTTGATGCAGTTGATGAAGATGGAAATGTACTTAATACTGTGACATCAGGATTGAGCACAGGTTTTTATGAAGCAGGGCAAGTGTTTCCTATACTTGCTGAAAAACAAAGGGAAAACGGATTTTTCGGGTTCATTTCCAACAAAATTGTGCATAGAAGCATAATTACAGATAATAAAATAATTTTCGATGTTTCTATCAAATGTGCAGAGGATTTGGATTTCTATATAAAAGTCTATAGATATATTTCTAATGCTTACTTTAGCTGTTTTAAATCTTTCAACTATGTTTCGCATTCAGAAAATGCGTATAAAACTATGGTTTTTGATTATTATTCCCAAATGCAAATTCATATCAGATTTAAAAATTTAATTTGCGATAGCGGAGTGTTGCATGAAAAAGGTGACATTTTGGATCAATGGATAACAAAGGAAATTTGCTGCTATATAATAGAGCAACTTCCGGATATCCGTTTGGCTTTTTATGAAAAACAGAAAAAGTTATATGAGAATAAAGCTGCTATGGATGCTATGACAACGCACGGACTTCCGATGTTTAAGAAAATAATTATTTTGCTTGCAAAAGCTAAAATGAGCACTGCTCAATATATGCTGCTTCGCGCAAAAAGTTTGATAAGGAGATTGGTTCGAAGATGAATAATCCTCTTGTAAGTATTATAGTTCCGGTATATAAAGTGGAAAAGTATATAAAAAGATGTCTTGACAGTATAATCGGTCAGTCGTACCGAAATATTGAAATAATACTTATTGATGACTGTTCGCCTGACAAATGTCCCGAAATATGCGATGAATATTCGGCAAAAGACAAAAGAATAAAAGTAATTCATAAAGAAAACGGCGGTGTCAGCAGTGCCAGGAATGCGGGCATGGAAGATGCAAAAGGCGAATTTATTATGTTTGTGGATTCTGATGACTATGTCTCCGGTGATTTCTGTGAAAAGGCTGTTTCGGCAGCTTTACGCAGTGATGCCGATGTTGTCGTATTTGATTATAAAAGAGTCGATGAAAACGGCATCGAGGTAAAGAAAATAAACCGTCCGTGTCCTGTTCGGATACCGAGTGATGAAACCGTGTGGACAGCAAGTGAATTTTGTAAAAGGGTTGTTTCTGCTGACAGCGAGGTATGCGGATATCTTTGGAATAAACTTATACGAAAAAGTATAATAGGTGATTTGAGATTTGACAAAGTTTTTCCTGTGTGTGAAGATTTGGTTTTTATGCAAAATATTGCGGCCAAAACGAATAAAGCAGTATGTATTCCGGATGTTTTGTACTTTTATGTAACAAACATGCAGGGCGCGACAAATTCAGGGGAATTAAGCGGTATTTATGAGCTTAATGCAAGAAATGAAGTCCTTTTCTCTGTTATACAGAATTTCAGGGAACATAAAGATATGGCAACTGCTGATTTTGCCGACAGTGCTTTTAGAATTATGCGGTCTTTGACAGGTGATGAAGGTTCTGTCAAACATGCATGTGGGATTTTAAGAAAGTGGATGACAAGAACGTTATTTTGTTCACAATTGAGGTTTAAAATCAAGATACTATATTGTATCATGGCACTGAGTCCGAAACTTTATTTTAGAAAATTTTGAAAGGTAGACCGAGGTTTATGATTTTAATATTTGCCTATACACCGTATCAGCTGGTAAATTCGTTGAATCTTGTGAAAAGCATGGGGGAAGAATGTGTTGTAGCGTTGAGATTTTTTTGGAAAGACTCACAGGTTCTCGCAAAGAATTTCAGTGACGATGTATGTAAGGATGAATTTGTGAAAGGTGTTTATTATCTTAAACATTCTTCATTTGAGTCTCCGTCATTGTTTAAACGAATACTTTATAAAATATTATACGGAAAGAAAAGTACAATAAAGCATTATTTTCCCCAAATGGGTTTAAATTACGAATTTGACGGAGTTATTTTGTCTAAACTTGAGACATGCGCCGGAGTTTTGTCTTCTATGTACACTGATGA
>JAFTXL010000144.1 GCA_017464985.1 Clostridia bacterium
CGACCTGTCGGATGTAAGAAATACTTTAAAAATATTAGATAAACTGGGGTGCAGAACCGAGTTTTCAAACGGAAGAATCTTAGTTGACAGCAGTCAGCTTACAAGCAGTACAATTCCTGCGGAGCTTGCCGCAGCGCTGCGCTCCTCCATAACATTTCTCGGAGCGCTTATATCGCGCTGCGGCAATGTTACTACTGCGCATCCCGGAGGATGCGCAGCCCTGCTGCCATTACCATTCTGAACTGCAGAATGCACAATTCCGCCGCTAAAAAATCATATATCAAATAATTCAATTACATTTCATCAAACAGCTCACATTCAATACCGCATATATTACAAATCTGAATCTCTGTACCGTCTTGCATAATCAGCTCATTTCTGTAACTGTCAAATCTCTTTACGTATCCGGTAAATTCCAAATACATTCCTCCCGATTTTTTTTCATCAGGTACAAAGTAAGTAATTTTAATTGATACATCTTCACAAATGTTGTCACGGATAATCAGCAGTTTTTCATTCAATATCGCTTTTGCGTCTTCGTCCAATTCTATTTTTTCATCTGTCAGCCGTGCAGTTTCCCTTATAGCAGCATCATGTCCGGTAAGCGCCGCAAACGGTGCGAACTGAGCCGCACGGTCAATCCTAGACATTCGCGGATGTTTCGATGATGTAGGATGCTGTAAATTGATGATATCTTCATAACAATGTATATTATTTTCACCTTTCACAAAAAACACCTCCATTAAACACAGCTTACCGTGCTTTGTGATCAATATTTGCTAACTTCGCCTGTTTGCACAGATACTTCGATTTCACCTGTATTAACATTTCTTTTTAAATCATCTTTATGAATGTAGCAGTATTTGCACCCATCACTGAATTTTTTGCACCCTCTCCACGGGTTCCACAACGGCATACTTAACACATCTGCCTTTCACGCTTTATGACCGCCGATTTGATTATTACGGTCTTTTGCCGTTGCTCCATCTTCAAAGTTCATGCCTTTTAGAATCGCATTTTTACCGTATTTTTTCTTTATACCGAGCATTGCCTTTTGCATACTCTTTTCACGCATCAATGCTGTGGTCTCTTCTTCACACCGCTTTTGCTGCTCCTCATAATCTGTGAATAAGTCAAGCTGCTGATACTCTGTCTGCTCATTTACAACATTCTCATCAACAACACGGTTTGCAGATATATTTATTCTTCGTACAAGAAGATTTTTATCAACAATCCTGTCATAAAGCTCTGTAACAGCATCAGTAATCAAACTCGATGATGCAGTCTGTCTGTCAAGGTTTGCAGTACCGTGCGCATGCTTCGGCACTTTTCTTCCGTACCTGTCTACCGTTACTTCGCCTTTGTAACTGCTCTTTCTGCCCAAATCTTTCAGATTTTCTATATCATAACCTACCGTTAATACTATCTGATCGGTGACAAGTCCTTTATCAACCAAATCAAGCGCCAATAGATCTGCCATTTCGCGCACAACCAGTCTCGCTTTTTCACATGTATACGGACAGTGCAGAACTTGTCCCGATGCTATACTGCTTTCAGTCGGTTTATATGCCTTAATTTCCGCTATAGTGCACGGCTCCCAACCCCAGGCATGGTCAATCAAAAGCTCAGCATTTACACCAAACAGTTTATAAAGTAAGTCTTCATTATAATATTCATTAGACTTTCCGACGGAACACTTTGCAATATCTCCCATAGTGTAAAGACCGTTTGCTTCCAGCTTTTTTTTATATCCGCTTCCGATACGCCAAAAATCTGTAAGAGGTCTGTGGTTCCAAAGCAATCTGCGATACGATATTTCATCAAGTTCGGCTATACGCACACCGTCTTTATCAGGTTCTGTATGCTTTGCAACTATATCCATCGCAATCTTGCAAAGATACAAGTTTGTACCGATGCCTGCCGTGGCAGTTATCCCTGTAGTTTTTAAAACATCTCTTATAATCATGACGGCGAATTCATGAGCCGTCATGTTACGCGCCGGAAGATATGCAGTAACATCCATAAAAACTTCATCAATAGAATAAATATGCATATCTTCCGGCGCTACGTACTTCAGATACACATTATAAATCTTAGTGCTGTATTCAATATAATGAGCCATCTGAGGAGGTGCCGTAATATAATCAACACCAAGCGACGGATCTTTCTTTATCTCCGTATCGTTATAGGAGTATCCTGTAAGCGTTCTGCCCGGAGCTTTATAGCTTCTGGAGGCATTTACCTCACGGACTCTTTGCACAACTTCAAAAAGTCTTGCCCGGCCCGATATGCCATATGATTTAAGAGATGGCGAAACGGCAAGGCAAATAGTCTTTTCCGTTCTTCCCGGATCTGCTACCACAAGATTTGTTGTAAGCGGGTCAAGATTTCTCTCAACACACTCCACAGACGCATAAAACGACTTCAGGTCTATTGCAATATATATGCGATTTTCCGACATATAGCTGCACTCTTTCACAGCTGGGGCATCCTCCTGTTTTACTTTTAAACTTTGTTTCTGTATTATAACGAACATTTGTACGATAGTCAAGGGTGATAATTTACTTTGCCCTGGCAAACACATGAAAATTTTTTGTAAAAAGGGTTATCAATACTGCGGGACACCACAGCACAAAAAGAATACCCGGTGCCCTCGAAAAAACACTTTTGTGCCCAATTTCCACGAAAATTCTAACTTTTCCGTATGTAATTTTTATCCAAAGCCGAGCGCACCAATAAAAAGCCCTGAAACTGTTACAAACAATTTCAGGGAGCTTATCAGAATCTCACATAATTAAAATCTCACGTAATCAGAACTTCACATAGTCTGAATTTCTCGATATGTTAAGCAGTATTCCCGCATTCATCATCATCGTTATCAAGGAACTTCCGCCATAACTGAAAAACGGAAGCGATACACCGGTTACAGGCATTATGTTAGTTACAACCGCAATATTCATAATCACCTGCACCGCAATCAAAGTCGTTATTCCGGCTGCCACAAGACCGCTGAAAGCATCGTTTGCATATATCGCAATTTTGTATCCGCGGCATACCAGCAAAGCAAAAAGAGCCAAAACAGCAAAACATCCGACAAATCCAAGTTCTTCTGCCAATATTGCAAAAATAAAATCGTTGTATGGTTCAGGCAGATACAATTGCTTTTGAACACTTTCTCCAAGACCCCTTCCGAAAAGACCGCCGGACCCTATCGCATACAGCGACTGTTTAGCCTGCCACGTGTCGGAACTGTTTTCCGCAGAACCTGAGCCGAAAAACGAATTAAGTCTCTTCTGAACATGAGGGACAAGAGCATAAGCAGCACCGCCGGCAGCACCGGCACCTCCCAGAAGCACCGCAAAAAGATACCATCTCATGCGTCCGAAAACCATCATACTTGCCATAACAATACCCAGGATTATAAGACAGCTTACGTGAGGCTCCAGAAAAATCAAAACCATACCCAGGGCAACAGGCGCAATTGCAATTAAAATTCCGCCAAAACCTCTGGCCTTATCACAGATTTTCGGATGCGAAAACACATATGCCAGGTAAAGAATCATACCCGTCTTAAAAAACTCCGACGGCTGCAATGAAAAGCCTACATTTATCCATCTCTGTGAATAGTTAAGTTCAACACCGAGCGGCGTAAGTACAAGAGCAAGCAATACTATCGTTGCCGCAAAAAACAACACTGAAAACCGTTTAATAACATTTTTTAAATCCACCAAATACGCAGCTGCCATCGCGGCAAATCCCAATGTTATATAGAGGAGCTGTTTCTTAATTACAGAATATGAATCTCCGCCGGTACTGTTTTTTGACGCGGCAGGACTGGCACTGCATATCATAACAGTACCCATAACAACAAGCAGTATTACGCTTAAAAGCAGCCAGAAATCAGGCTGTCGTTTTCTTATATCTGCCTTCAACTTAAAAGCCCTCCATAAAACAATTAACGGTAGATTAGATTATAATAAGATAAGTGACTATGCAGCAAACGAGTGTAAATGCCCAAAATACATACGTAACTTTAAGCTCTTTCCAACCTGAAAGTTCAAAATGATGGTGGAGAGGAGCCATTTTAAAAAGCCTCTTTCCTTTTGTAAGTTTAAAATAACTCACCTGAAGAAGTACCGAAAGAGCTTCAAGAACAAACAAAAGACCTGCGCCTACAATCAGAAGAGGTCTGTTAAGCATTATAGCGCATGCGCCCATCGCTCCGCCTATGGCAAGAGAACCGGTATCACCCATAAATACTTTTGCGGGATGATAATTGAATATCAGAAAACCCAACATACCTCCTGCCATAACAACAGAAAATAGCGCAATGCTTTCATTTCTTTCTATAAACAGCGATACCGCCATAAAAAACAGGAAAACAATCAATGAATTGCCTGCGCAAAGTCCGTCAAGACCGTCTGTTAAATTGACTGCGTTTGTCGAACTGATGAGAACCAAAACAGCAAAAGGAATAAATACCCATCCGAGATTCAGAGACACTTCTTTCCCGAAAAACTCTATTATCATTTTTTCGATACCCTCATTAAATGCCGACTCGTACCATGCAAATCCGAGCGCAACAATAAAAAGAGCCGCCATTTTCTGATACCAGAATAATCCGTCCTTTGATTTTTTAATAATTTTCAAAAAATCATCGAGGAAACCGACAAATCCGAAACCTGCCGTTACAAAAAGAAGCGGCAGAATCTCGTTCGCTTTTCCCATAAAGAAAAGCACAAGACCTACAATGATAACAGGAGTCAGAAAAATTAAACCTCCTATTGTAGGCGTACCCGTTTTCTGCAGATGTGTCTGCGGACCGTCATCACGTACTGTCTGTCCGAATTTTAATCTGCGCAGAAGCGGAATATATATCGGTCCCAATAACGCCGCAAAGGCAAAAGAAACCAAACAAGACACTATAAGTTCTACTGTCATAATATCATCTCCAATGCTACAAGCTTTTTTGCATACAAGTCATTTTCCTGTAACAGCTTTTGAAACAACTTCCATATGCATAGAATGAGGACCCTTAACGATCACGGCATCACCCTCCGATATAATCTAAAGAAGCGTCTGCGCAGCTGAATCAGAGTTATCTGTTTTTATATCAAATATATCATTTCCTTTCAAATCC
>JAFTXL010000009.1 GCA_017464985.1 Clostridia bacterium
ACAGCCTCTATTATTGTAATTTTTTTCGATCTTTTCATTTTGACTCCCCCTTTCTGACAAAACATGCTTTAATGCCGAACAATATCTTTTTACTTAAAATTAAAATATATTTTGCTATTTGATTAAATCCAAAGAATAATAAAATCGTTATTCCCGCGCACACAAGCCCTGCTCCTAAAAACAAAAAGCCTTGCGCAATTTTGCCGGCAGAAATGAAAACAACAGCACAAATAATACCTGCCACTGAACCTGCCGCAAAAGAAATGACTACTGAATACAGTACCGCGATAAAAGCCCAAATAACTATGTAAACCGCCAAAACGACAATCACGGCAGATGCAATCAACGGCAGCCACACAGGTGAACCTAAAATCAGCAAAACTATTTCCCACATCTATATAAATATTTTCAAAATAGTTCAAAATGTTTTCTGTGACTTTCGAGAATTCCTTCGTTGCGAAGCTTACTTATTTCCGCAGACAAACCGCTTCGGTCAACTTCAAGATAATCAGCGAGTTCTTGACGGTCAAAAGGTATATCAAAGCTGTTGCTTCCCGTTTTCTTTGATTGAAACATCAGATATGCCATCAGCTTTTCTCTTGTGGAACGCTTTGAGATAATCTCTATTTTTTGGTGAAATGCAATTATTTTTGCTGCCAAATCTTTCATTAGATTAAAGATTAACTGCTGATGAAAACCGCAGTTTTGGGTACAGATGTGTAAAATATGATTGCAATCTATCAGCATAACCTCACAAGGTTCGTTCGCTATTACCGCGACAGGGATTGAACGGATTTCAGCACAGGCAAAAGCTTCCGCAAATACCTGAGCAGGCTCTATAATGCTCAGGATGCTTCTATTTCCGTAGTAATCGACCTGAATAATCTGTGCAGACCCGGACAATACGATACCAATGTATTTTGCTGGGTTTCCTTCGGCGATGATGGTGTATTTTTTATCAAATTCTTGGACCCTCGCACCAAGGCAGCCAAGCAGCCTTATTAAGTTTTCATCTTCAATTTGATCGAAAAGAGAGCATTTGCTTAAAATTTCAAAATATTTTTTCATATTTTCTCCGTTTGTTGAAAATTCAACATAATTGTCGCGTTCATTATATTATGATAGGCCCAAAAGCGCAAGGAGGATAATGGCTATGCTTCGAAAGATCATAAAAATTGATGAAGAAAAATGCAACGGTTGCGGTGCCTGTGCTGCCGCTTGTCATGAAGGTGCTATTGATATGATAAACGGCAAGGCGAAGCTCACGCGAGAGGATTATTGTGACGGACTCGGCGATTGCCTGCCGGCATGTCCCACAAACGCTATCACATTTGAAGAAAGGGAAGCCCCTGCTTACGATGAGAACGCAGTTCGTGAGGCGAAGATGAAAAAGTTTGGTGTAAAGCTGCCCTGCGGTTGCCCCGGAACACAGTCCAAGTCTATCGATCGTGAGGCTCCGACTTCGCCAGGAAAGGCAGTGACTGTTACAAGTCAGCTTTCACAATGGCCTTGTCAGATCAAACTCGTACCTGTGAATGCTCCGTATTTTGAAGATGCGAATCTTCTTATCGCCGCTGACTGTACGGCATATGCTTACGGCAACTTCCATAACGAGTTCATCCGCAACCACATTACCCTGATCGGATGTCCCAAGTTGGACGAGGGTGATTACGCCGAAAAGCTCACGCAGATTATTGCAAATAACAATATTAAGAGCGTGAAGATTATCCGTATGGAAGTACCATGCTGCGGCGGTATTGAGAATGCAGCCAAGCGTGCCCTGCAAGCAAGCGGTAAGTTTATTCCGTGGCAGGTAGTGACTATTTCCACAGACGGAAAAATTCTTGAATGAGTTCACAAAATCGCGTTAACGACCGTAAGATTTATCGTTTGCATATTATGCAAACACGGTACTGCTGATTTTAAAGAAATAAAATAATAAAAATATTGGAGGTTGATACCATGAATAAAACCAGATTTTACATCTGCGAACACTGCGGTAACATTGTTGGCATGGTACACGATGCGGGTGTACCCCTTATGTGCTGCGGACAGAAAATGACAAAACTTGAAGCCGGGACGGTAGAAGCAAGCAGAGAAAAGCATATCCCTATTGTTATGGTTGACGGAAACACCGTAAAGGTTTCTGTAGGATCTGTTGCTCACCCTATGACCGAAGAGCACAGCATTACCTGGGTTTATCTGCAAACTGACCGCGGAGGTCAGCGTAAGTGCATGATTCCCGGCACTGAACCGGCGGTAACTTTTGCTTTGACAGATGAAAAGCCGATTGCGGTATACGCTTACTGTAATCTTCACGGTTTGTGGAAGGCAGATATTTAAAAAATAGTAGTGGAGGTGAAACTAATGAAATATGTATGTGATGTATGCGGCTGGGTTTACGATGAAGCAGTCGGAGATCCCGACAACGGAATTGCTCCGGGAACTAAATTCGAGGATCTTCCTGAGGATTTTGAATGCCCTATTTGCAGTGTTGGTAAAGATAACTTCAGCGTGGAAGAGTAATTGTCAAAATTCAACCAATCTAGAGGTCGGCTAACCATTGATTAGCCGACCTCTTAGTCAAAGAGCTCGCAGGTTTAACTGAAGCGATCAGCGGCTGCCGGAACATAACCTAGTTCGGGTCCGTGTATTATAGCTGCCACTTCGGCTGCGAGACATCCTCTGTATTTATTTAAGTTTTTCATCTTCGAATTTCTCTCCGAAAAAAAACGTGACCTGCCTGACATCAGCTGTTATAATAACATAAAAACAGAATATGTTAAAAAGGAGAACATAATTCATGTTACAAAAAGATTATGAAAAAGTATTTAATATAATCAGTGTCGTTTTAGTTTGCATTTTTGACGCAACGGTCATCTTAATATGCGTAGCTGTGCCGAAGGAAAATATTGCAGAATTTATTTGCTTGATTGCACTCAGTCTGGTTTCCTTTGTTTTAAGTATGGCACTTAATGCTGCTCTATTATCTGTTCGCAAAAAAGATAATAATGAATAACCTTTTCACATGTTTACTCTGACTCTTTATGCACCATTTATTTAAGAAACATTTTTAAAAGCTTTCCGTAAATCCCACGGTTATACGGCTGATAACGCATTGGAAGATCCATCCAGGTCTTTTTGTTTACAATGCTTTTTTTATGAGAAAAAGCATCGAATCCGTCCTTTCCGTGATATCCGCCCATACCGCTTTCACCTACACCGCCGAATGCCATTTCGCTTGTAGCAAGATGAATAATAGTGTCGTTAATGCAGCCGCCACCGTATGAAAGCCGCGCGGTTAGCTCCTTAATCCGCTTTTTGTCCTCAGAGAACAGATACAGCGCAAGCGGCTTCGGTTTATTTGCGAGAAGTGAATAAATATCATCAAAGCTGTCAAAAGTAAGAATCGGCATAATCGGCCCAAATATTTCCTCCTGCATAACGGCATCGTCCCATGTGACATTGTCCAACACCGTAGGCGCAATCTGCAGAGTTTCTTTTTTCACATCACCGCCGAGAACAGTTTTACTTTTATCTATCAATCTGCAGACACGTTCAAAATGCTTTTCGTTAATAATTTTGCCGTAATCGGGATTTTTCAGCGATTCCTCACCGTACTGTTTTTTTATTTGAGCACAGACTTCCTTTACAAATTCGTCCTTTACACTTTTATGACAAAGTATATAGTCAGGCGCAACGCATGTCTGACCGCAGTTCAGATATTTTCCAAATACAATACGCTTTGCAGCAAGTTTTAATTTCGCTGTGCTGTCAACAATACAGGGACTTTTACCGCCGAGTTCAAGCACAACAGGAGTCAGATTTTCCGCGGTATGCCGTAGCACCTCTTTGCCGACATTCTGACTGCCGGTAAAGAATATAAAATCAAATTTCCTATTCAGCAATTCCGCATTTTCTTCTCTTCCGCCGGTTACAGCCGCAACATATTCCGGCGAAAAACATTCAGCAATGATTTTCGAAATAACCGTACTTGTGGCAGGAGAATATGCGCTTGGCTTTACAATCGCTGTATTACCGGCAGCAATGGCATCCGCCAAAGGATCTATCGTAAGCAAAAACGGATAGTTCCACGGACTCATAATCAGTGTATTGCCATACGGAGAGGGTTTCTTATAGCTTCTTGACGCAAATTGAGCAAGAGGCGTGTACACAGTTTTTTCACGTGCAAACTTTCGTGTGTGACGAATCATATAACTGATTTCGGTAAGAGTCAGACCGACCTCGCACATAAAGCCTTCAAAATCACTTTTACCTAAATCTTTTGTCAGCGCTTCGCCGATTTCGGTTTCATATTTTTTTACGGTATCATACAGTTTTTTCAGCTTTTCGATACGAAATTTAACAGGCAGCGTCGCACCGCTTGCAAAAAATTTTCGCTTGCTTTCTAAAATCTGATCTATATTCATAATCTAACTCCAATCTGCAACCTTATAATAGAACATTTCAAGCTCTTTTGCCGTCATAAGCTTCGGCACCGGGTAAAGCGGATTTGCTTCTTTTGCGGCATGTTTTGCCATCTTCAGTATATCCTCTTTTTTAATACCCTTAAGTTTTTCCGGGATATTCATTCGTTTATTCATTTCCCAAACCGCAGCAATAAATTTATCAGCTCCTGCTTTATATGCTGCCGTCAGCATGTTTTCACGGGCTGCGCGATTTGCACCGTCGATGCATGCCGTTTCGACATTATCAAAAATAAGTTTAACATCTTCAAGAGATAATCTTCTTGTTTCTTTACTGGTAGAACCGCCGATATATGCTTCTACAACATGAGTCAACGCATCCATCCCTGTAGCCGCTGTAAGATTCGGCGGCAAAGTATATGTAACCTCCGGATCAAGTACGGCATATGACGGAATCATTGTAAAATTGTTCATTGTGTACTTATGCTTCTTATCACTGTCGGTAATAACCGCTGTAATTGTCACTTCACTGCCCGTCCCTGCAGTAGTTGGAATTGCTATAAGCATTGGAATTTTACGAAGAACGCGCAGCAGACCTTTTAACTGATTTACAGACTTTTCAGGGTATGCAATACGTGCTCCTACTGCTTTGGCACAGTCCATAGAAGAACCGCAGTACTGCCGCTGTTTCTCAGTCCCTGATCCGTAACTAAAAGGACGGATTTTACTTTTTTCTCTTTCAGTAATTCCGTTATGTCTGCGATACTTTTATATATTTTCGGTTCTCTGTACGGCAAAACAGGCAAAGCTAAATGAAAGCAAAACAGAAATACTCTGCAGAAAATCTTTGATACGATATTCATTACTCAGGAATACCCTCCTTGCTGAGCTCACGCAAATTCGTCACGATTGACTCCAGCGCCTCATAAAAAACAGCGCGTTTTTCTTCCGTCAAATCCTTTCCGGCAATTTCTACCGCGCGATTTGCTCTCATTTTTACATGCTCTGCTGCTTCAAAACCTTTTTCAGTCAATTTAAAGCTGCCTCGGTAAAGATTCCGATTAACTCCCTCTTTAGTGACCAAACCTTTTTCCTCCATGATGGACATCATGCGGGACACATCGGATTTATCTCTGCCGCAATACTCACAGACTTTTGCCGCAGTAAGTCCTTCGGGATATTTTGCCATTGTTAAAAGATACACTGAATGTGTACCTCGAAGTCCGTATCTCTCCATCTCTTCAGCAGTCAGTTTGTGCCATTGCTTATATATTTCAGAAATTGCAAAAGAAAAGTATTCAAACCTATCAATCATTTTCAAAACTCCTTATCTTAAATGCAAAAGTTGACAGTTCAACATCTCGTGTTATATCACGCAGATGTTGAGCTGTCAACTTTTATTATTTCTAACAATGTATGAAAAAATTAAACTTACTACAACAAATATCGCAACAAGCATCCAGCGCCAAACCGCCACTTTGTCGCCTTTTTGAAATAAATCAAAATCATATTTTTTCTTTGTTAACCGAACAATTAATCAACAAAACAATTAATGTGTAGTATATACCTTTGGGAATAAAATCGTACAACAGAGTAACTAAAATAAATAATATGATATTTGATACGCAAATATCACAATGGTATAATAAGCTCTAAATCCACCACATCGAAGAAAGCAAATCGGTGCAGACATAACCCCTGAAAGGATTAAGACAATAATGAAAAAATTTGAAAACATCAGCTTTCATGGTACTTTCCGTAACTATCAACAACACGTACTCGATAATACAGAACAATATTTAAAGAATGGCAAAATCAATATCGTAGCCGCGCCAGGAAGCGGTAAAACCGTGCTCGGACTCGAACTGATTCGCAGAATCGGTGAACCATGTATCATACTATCCCCCACAACAGCAAT
>JAFTXL010000010.1 GCA_017464985.1 Clostridia bacterium
GACCTTCGTCGCTTTCCAGCGCATCAGCTTTTCTTTTTCGCGCCATAAGTGTCAGAAGTCCGCACACAAACAAGCATCCGCCTGATACCCAAAACATCCAACAATCGTTTTGGTATGCTTGTGCAATACTTACGCTGTTCTCACCCACAAGTAAATTTACAAGAGCAAATGCAGTCAATCCGGCAAGTACATAGCAAAAAATTGCAACATTGCGAACTTCTTTTTTAAAACCGGGAACATACATATTTCTGAATTGCCTTTTTGTTATATTCTCCCCTTCCGGAGGTGTAAGAATCTGCAAATACTGATCGGGCGCAAACTCAACATTGCTGTATTTTTCTCGTTCAGCCTTAGTTCCGCATTTACAGCAAAACTCATCGTTTACAGCTAACATCGCGCCGCAATTTTTACACTGAACACTGTTTGTATTCTGAACTGCAGCACAAGAATTTGCCGCATAATCAGCTGCCGACTGCATAATCATGTTTTCTATTTGTGCCACACGCAACTTAAGCGGTCCCTTAGCGGCAGCTCCGACAAATCCTTTTAATCCGATTTCGCCTACATACACTCCTGGCAGAAGCGCATATTTAAGCCATGCTTCAAGACGGACACTGTTTGCACCGAAAGAAAGCTTTATAAATGTGGGGCCGTTTACAATACCCTTACCTTTTTTGAATACGCTCTCGCTATCATATTCTATATAATCATATCCTTCCGACATCAGGTAACTATATATCTTATTGAATAACATATCCTGTGACACTGATATCTGAAAATCTTTAATGTATCTTGCCATAAAATTCACCTTTCATAAATAAAGATGTCATAATGTTTACCGGTCTGAATGACACCGCCCGACCTACCTCAACTCATTTTGCCGCATTTAACAAAATGTCAATATATTTTTGGCAGACAAACACATTTTCCACATAAAAATGTGTTTGTCTGCCATTTTTCGGACGAATATTGTACCGTATTGCCACTTTTACCTATGAATATTTAAAATCCCAGCAATGTCACGACTGCATTAAATGCCATGCAGGCAATGATGCCGCATACAGTGGGTATCGCGACTGCAAGCAGCGTCCATTTGAAGCTGCCTGTTTCTTTTTTAATTGTGATACATGTAGTCGAGCAAGGCCAGTGCATTAAACAGAAAATTATTACGCAAATTGCAGTTGTCCAATCCCATCCGTTTGCAGTAAACAATTCTTTAACGGCGGATATGCTCCCGGCATCGGTTAAAGTTCCCGAAGCAGTATACGCCATAATCATTATAGGTATAACAATTTCATTTGCGGGGAATCCTAGAATAAACGCAATTAAAATCACGCCGTCAAGTCCCATAAGCTTTGCAAAAGGATCAAGAACATCGGCGCAGATTTCAAGAATACTCATATTTGCCGCTCCGGCATGCATATTTGACATTATCCATATTACAGCACCGGCCGGAGCGGCAACTGCAACTGCCCTGCCTAAAACAAACAGCGTCCTGTCAAAAATCGAGCGTACAATGACTTTTCCGAATTGAGGCGTGCGGTACGGAGGCAGTTCCATTGCAAAAGACGAAGGTACTCCTTTAAGCAAAGTTTTTGACAAAAGCTTTGAAACTAAAAAAACTGCCGCAATTCCAATAACAATTACGACCGCTATAATCGCTGCCGCAAGTACGGAATTCAGCAATTCGTAAGAGGCAATGGCAAAAAATACGGATATAACCGTAACAATCATCGGAAATCTGCCGTTGCACGGTGCAAAACTGTTTGTAAGTATCGCAATCATCCGTTCGCGAGGCGAATCAATAATCCGGCAGCCTGTTACGCCTACAGCATTACAGCCGAAACCCATACAATGCGTCAGTGACTGCTTTCCGCATGCACCCGCTTTTTTAAAGCAATGGTCAAGATTAAACGCAACTCTCGGAAGATACCCTGAATCCTCAAGTATCGTAAACAAAGGAAAGAAAATAGCCATCGGAGGCAGCATAACCGATACTACCCACGCAAGTACGCGGTAAACACCTTCCGCAAGAAAACTTTGCAGCCATTTGGGCGCGCCCAAAAATGCAAGAAAACCTATAATGTTATCTTCAAAACCCAAGAGCAAATCCGACAGAAAAGCTGACGGGTAATTCGCTCCCACTATCGTTATCCACAGGACAACACACAAAAGCATGAACATTACCGGTATTCCGGTGAATTTTCCTGTGAAAAATTTATCCGCCTTTTTGTTTCTTCGGTGCAGGCTGCGACCCTCATATATTTCCGAAGATATTTCAGAAGCACTGCCGAAAATACTTGAAACTATTAAATCATCCGCATTTTCCGGCATATGAGAAACCAGGCATGCCAGCAGCTCTGCGGCAGGCACGCCGCTGCGGATATATTCTTTTTCTTCAATACTAATATCAACCGCAGCGGCGTCTGCCTGACGCAAATTGCGGTTCAAACTGTCTATAACCGTGTATTCGCGGCTCATCAATCTGAGTGAAATCCATCTGCTGTTCACCTTTGAACCATATACATCTTCAACATACGGTTCAATGAGCGATACGTTTTTCTCAATTTTCTCCGGATATTTTACCTTAAAACATTCCTTTTTTTGTTCTGCCGACAAAAGTTTTGCAAGCGCAGCTTTAAGCTCTTCTATTCCCTTTTTACTTCTCGCGGCAGCTCCGACGACAGGCACTTTGAGAAGCTGTTCAAGCTTTTCTAAATTTGGCTGTATATTACATCTGCGTGCTTCGTCCATCAGATTTACACACACTATTACTTTGTCAGTTACTTCCAGTATCTGGAGAACAAGATTCAAGTTCCGCTCCATACAAGTGGCATCACATACAACAATAACTGCGTCAGCTTTTCCGAAACAAATAAAATCCCTTGCTGTCTCCTCTTCCGCCGAATGTGAGAGAAGCGAGTAAGTACCCGGCAGATCTACCAAAACGCACGGTATTCCGCCGCAGTTAAAACTGCCCTGCGCACATGTGACAGTTTTTCCCGGCCAATTTCCCGTGTGCTGCCTCATTCCGGTAAGAGCATTGAAAACCGTGCTTTTACCTACGTTCGGATTTCCGGCAAGCGCAATTACATAGTCATTTTTGTCTTTCATTTTAACCTTAAATACTTCGTCGGACGGCAGAAGAAATTTATCCATAATTTTTCTCCCCCTTACTGTCACAGCTTTGCACAATGATTCTCGAAGAATCCTCCATGCGCAGTGCTATCAACGCGCCTTTTATATAAAACGCGGCAGGATCTCCGCACGGACTTTTCATCGCACATTCTATTTCAGTTCCTTCTATAACGCCGAGGTCCATCAATCTGCGCCGCATTGCGCCGTGTATAAGAATTTCTGTTACAACGCATTTCTGTCCCTCTTTTAAATCATTTAATGATGCTAATCTGAACATAGTCTTTTCCTGAAAATTATTTCTCATTTACATGTTATTCGAATTTCCCTCCGGCTGATACTTGTTGACAACTGTTTTGTGTATTTTATAATTAAGATATGTGAAAAAAAGATGGATACCGCGGTCAAAACGTATCTTTTGAACACGGCATCAAAGATGAGAATAAACGAGGTACAAAATGAACCGACCTAAAGTTATATGTCATATGTTAATGTCAATTGACGGCAAGGTGACCGGTGATTTCCTTTACAAACCGGAATGTGAATATGCCACAGAGAAATATTACAAAATTAACAGAAACTACAAAGCTGACGCCTTTGCCTGCGGCAGAGTGACAATGGAAAGAAGCTTTACAAACGGATGGTATCCCGACTTGTCCGAGTATGAGGCATCCGAAGTTACAAAGGAAGACTATATAACAGATGAGCTCTGCGGATTCTACGCCGTAGCATTTGACCGCCGCGGCAGACTTGGCTGGAAAATCAACTGTATTGAAGATGATGACCCCGGTTACGGCGGCGCGCAGATTATTGAAGTGCTTTGCGAAAATAATACAGACGTTAGATATCTTAAATATCTTCGTGAAAAGAAAATTTCGTATATTTTCGCAGGCAAAGACAAAATGGAAATTACGGCGGCACTTGCAAAACTAAAAAATATCTTTGGAATTGAAACTCTTTTGCTTGAAGGCGGAAGCATTATTAACGGAGCTTTTCAGCAAGAAGGCGCTATTGACGAATTAAGTCTTGTTACGGTTCCCGTTGTAGCCGCAAGCGACA
>JAFTXL010000011.1 GCA_017464985.1 Clostridia bacterium
CGCCAAGCCGTTCCATATGCTCCGGATCGGGTCCGATAAAGACCAGCCCGTTTTTTCGGCACAGACGGGCAAAATGGGCGTTCTCTGAAAGGAACCCATAGCCCGGATGGATCGCCTGTGCCCCGGCGAGAAGCGCCGTACTGATGATCTGGGTTTCGTTCAGATAGCTTTCGGCAGCCTCCGGCCCGCCAATGCAGTAGGCCTGATCCGCCAGCGCCACATGGAGCGCATCCTTATCCGGTTCGGAATAGACCGCCACAGTGGCCACGCCCATCTCCTTGCAGGCCCGGATGATGCGTACCGCGATTTCGCCGCGGTTGGCAATTAAAATTTTCGAAAACATAGTGACTCTCCAGTAATGGCAAAGGAGAATTCCGCACTGACGCAGAGTCTGCCGTCCACGGTGACCGTACCTTCCGCAAAGTAGAACGGATGCCTGGCACGCTTGATGCGGCAGCGGGTCTCCACCGTATCCCCCGGTTTTACCGGCGAGCGGAATTTCACATTGCTCAGGCCCGTATAGACAGGCAGTTTTCCTTCCGCCATTTGGTCCTTGAGCAGGATACAGGCCGACTGCGCAAGAATTTCACAGAGTATTACTCCCGGAACTATAGGATTTCCCGGGAACTGCCCCTTGAGAAAAAACTCATCTCCTCTGACATGATAACTGCCGATTGCGTAATCCTCCTCTTTGACAACTTCATCAATAAGAAGCATATCGTCTCTGTGAGGAAGAATCTTTTTTATTTCTTCTTGATTCATTGATTACCTCCTGATTCTGAACAACTCAGTTCCGTAATCCACAACCTGGCCATTTGTAACACATACCTTTTCAATCACACCGTCTTCATCGGCAGTAATTTCATTCATAAGCTTCATAGCCTCGATGATACAAAGGGTTTTGCCTTTTTCAACTCTGTCTCCGATTGATACGAAAGGCTCTGTATTTTCAGCGGGAGCAGCATAAAATACACCTACCATAGGTGACTTAACGCTTATATAACTTCCGCTGTCCTGCTGCGATTCCTGCGCAGCAGGCATTGCTGCAGCCGCAGGGATCGCAGCAGGCGCAGCTATAACAACAGAGTCTTTTGCCGCGACAGGCGCAGCCATTTCAAGCCTTACAACTTTATTTTCCTCTTTTATTTCCAGTCCTGTGAGACCTAATTCCTGCATTAAGCCTGCATATTTTCTGATATCATTTTCTTTCATAATTATACCTTTCTAAACGCAAGACATGCATTGTGTCCGCCAAAGCCCAACGAATTTGACAGTGCCAAATCAACTTTTACATTAACTGCCTCATTGGGCACATAGTTCAAGTCACATTTCGGATCGGGTTCGTTAAGATTTATCGTAGGAGGAATAATATCCTCATTCAAAGCCATAAGACATGCCAACGCCTCAACAGCTCCTGCCGCACCAAGCATATGTCCAGTCATTGACTTTGTAGAACTTACATATGCTTTCTTTGCAGCCTCTTCGCCGAGAGCAGTCTTGATAGCGACTGTCTCTGTAGAATCGTTCATCGGCGTACCTGTTCCGTGAGCATTTACATATACAGTTTCTCCGTCCTTATATCCGGCTTCTTCCATAGCGAGTTTCATAGCGCGTGCACCGCCGCACGCTTCAGGATGAGGAGATGTTATGTGATAAGCATCACAAGTAGAACCATATCCGCAAACTTCACCGTATATCTTGGCTCCGCGTGCCTTTGCATGCTCGTATTCTTCAAGAACAAGAGCAACAGCACCCTCTCCGATTACAAATCCGCCTCTGCGGCTATCAAAAGGAAGTGACGCCGCATCCGGATCTTCTGATACTGAAAGAGCCTGCATATTAACAAATCCCGCAACAGCAGAAGGACAAACAGGAGCTTCTGTACCGCCTGTTATAACCGCGTCCGCATATCCGTGTCTTATAGCACGCAATGCTTCACCGATTGCATTCGAGCCTGACGCACATGCTGTAACAGCAGGCAATGCCACACCCTGACAGTTATATTTTATAGCAATCATTCCTGCTGCCATATTGGAAATCATCATAAGGACAAATAGCGGAGATACTCTGCGCGGACCTCTATCCTTTAACTTACTGTGTTCAGCTTCAAAAGTCGATATGCCGCCTATTCCTGTACCGAAATATACGCAGAATCTTTCCGGATCTACTTTGCCTTCAATTTCGCTTTCTTCAACAGCCTGGCTTGCGGCAGCTAACGCAAACTGCGCGAATCTATCAGAACGGAGAGTTTCCTGCTTCTCCATATAATCCATCGGATCGAAATTTTTAACCTCCGCAGCTAATTTTGCTTTAAAATTTTTCGTATCAAAAAGTGTAATCGGTCCGATACCGTTTTTTCCGTTTTTAAGACTTTCCCAACACTCTTTTACACTATTGCCCACCGGAGTAATTGCTCCCATACCTGTGACAACAACTCTTCTCATATTATTCATCGTATTTTTTCTCCTTGTAATTACATGGCAATTCCGCCGTCTACACGCAGAACTTCACCTGTTACATAATTTGCACACGCTAGATATGCAGCGGCATCCGCAACATCCTCAGGACTTCCCATTCTGCCGAGCGGAATAGCATTCAAAAGCGGATTGTTCTCAAGTTCTTCTGTCATATCCGTTTTTATAAAGCCGGGAGCTATTGCGTTACATCTTATATTTCTTGCTGCAAGCTCCTTTGCCACAGATTTTGTAAGGCCTACTAAACCTGCCTTAGAAGCTGAATAATTCACCTGTCCTGCATTTCCCATAAGACCCGATACAGAACTTATATTTATAATACAGCCCTCTTTGCTTCGCAGAAAAAGTCCTGTGCAATGGCGTATCATATTAAATGCGCCTTTTAAATTTGTATCAATGACATTGTCAAAATCTTCTTCTTTCATCATTGCCAAAAGACCGTCTCTTGTTATTCCGGCATTGTTTACCAATATCTGAACTGCGCCGAAATCTTTTTTTACTTGCGCAACGGTTTCTTTTACTTCTTCAAAATTCGCTACGTTACAGCGGTACGCTTTTGCCGTAATACCGTATTCACCAATACATTTATTACAAACATCATCCGCGGCCTGAGCATTTCCCGCATAAATCACAGCTACGTTTGCGCCGAGTGACGCAAATTTACATGCAATTGCAGCTCCTATTCCTCTTGACGCGCCTGTTACTATCGCAGTCTTTCCTCTCAGCATGATTTCACCTCTGACAATATAAGCGGAAGCTCAGAAACAGAGTACGCTTTTACATCTGTACTGATTTTTCCTATCATGTTTTTTAATGTTTTTCCCGGACCTACTTCAATAAAAGTATCTATTCCGGATTCAATCATATTTCTGATAATTTCTTCCCAACGCACAGGCGAACAAATCTGCTTTGAAAGTAATTCCTTTATATTTTCGCCGTAGGGTTCTGCCGTGACGTTTGAGTATATCTCTATCTCAGGTTTAACAAACTCTTTTTCATTCAGTACATCCGCGAAAGCAGCCGATGCAGCATTCATATAGGGAGAATGAAACGCGCCTTTTACTTTGAGCGGTATAGCTCTTCCGCCTGCTTCTTTTACAGCGGCAGAAAAATCCGCCATTCTTTCTGACAGTGCCGCAACTGTCACCTGTCCGGGGCAGTTGAAATTAACCGGATAAACATTTTCAAAACGGGAACATATCTCTTTTACAGTTTCTGCGGATAATTTAACAACGGCTGCCATAGATGTATCATATTTATCAGCCGCCTCCTGCATAAGTTCACCGCGTTTACACACAATTGCAAAACCGTCTTCAAGACTTACCGCGCCGGCAAAAGTCATAGCTGCTACTTCTCCCAAAGAGAATCCCGCAACTGCAGAAGGTCTAATACCTTCTTCAACTAAAGCAGCAGCTGCTGAAAGCTCTGTTGAAAAAAGACACGGCTGTGTGTTCTTTGTCTCTTTTAATTCTTCTTCTGTTCCGAAGAAACACTGTTTGGAGGTTCCGGGACGGATACCGTCACATATTTCAAATACTGACTTTGCCGCTCCGTACTGCTCTGCCAATTCTTTTCCCATACCGGGATACTGGTCACCCTGACCGGAAAAAACAAATGCTATTTTACCCATGATGATGCGCCCATAAGAATCGGACGTGCCTCCTCCATTACTTCTTTTATAATCTCAGCCGCCGGCTGTACTCTATTTACCATAGCGGAAATCTGACCTGCAAGGAAACATCCCTTTTCGGAATCTCCCTCCTGCACAGCTAATCTGAGTGCGCCTGCCGCAAATGCCTCAAGCTCATCATCAGGCATTCCGCCGTACTCAGCTTTTGAATATTCACGTGCAAATGTTGTACGCAGGCTTCTCACAGGATGACCGAGTCTCTTTCCCGTAACCATAGTGCTCAAATCATTTGCTTTAAGAACCTTTTCTTTATATGCGGGATGAATCGTACACTCTTCCGCACTTAAAAAGCGTGTACCCATCTGAACACCGCATGCGCCGAGCATAAACGAAGCAGCTACTCCGCGTCCGTCAGCGATACCGCCTGCTGCAATTACGGGAAGGTCTGTCGCGTCACATATCAAAGGGACTAATACCATAGTTGTAAGTTCTCCGACATGGCCTCCGCTTTCTCCGCCCTCCGCAATAAGCGCCGAGGCACCGAGGCGCGTCATTTTCTTTGCCATTGCAACAGATGCTACTACCGGTATTACTTTTATTCCGGCAGATTTCCAAAGTTCCATGTATTTTGACGGATTTCCCGCACCTGTTGTAACAACCTCAACGCCCTCTTCCGCAGCGACCTGCGCCACCTCATCCACAAAGGGGCTCATCAGCATAATATTTACGCCAATGGGCTTCTTTGTCAGAGATTTGGCAATTCGAATCTGCTCGCGGACATATTCGCCGGGGGCATTTCCCGCTGCAACAATACCGAGTCCTCCTCCTTCGGAAACAGCGGCAGCTAACTTTCCGTCAGCAATCCACGCCATTCCTCCCTGGAAAACCGGGTATTTAATATTCAACATTTCACATATTGCCGAATTATACATTTCTTACTCCTGTACTTTAGACTCAACAAACTTAACCAAGTCGCCTACTGTCTCAACTTTCTGGTCAAGTTCAATCTCAACATCAAGAGCGTCTTCAAGGCTCATAACCATATCTACAGTATCAAGTGAATCAATACCGAGATCAGCAAATGTGCTTTCCATCTTTACGTCTTCAACGTTGCAGTTTGTACGCTCCACAATAATTTTCGCAATAGTTTCAAATACCATAATTTTATTCCTCCTAAAATTTCTAGCCTTTTAAGGCTCACAACGTATACTATACTCTTCCAAAGTTCCCCTCATGTTCCGTCACGGTTCCCACTATGTTCCTTTACTGTTCCGAATGCGTTCCAAAATTTACCTTTTTAAAATCATGTTTTTATTTATCCTCCCTAAAGCTCAAAAAAGCGGTGTGCGAAAAAAGTTCGCACACCGCTTTGCTTTTCGTTTAACTATTTTATAGTACGGCTGAATTGACCGACAGTTCAAACATATTTATCAAATTGATTACGCAAGCTCGTCAACAACTTTCTGAATAGCTGCAACCGCATCATCAGGAAGCTTATCGAATCCGCCTTTTACAGTTTCTCTTGACTTTACAAACTCAAGTCTGTCGTTCATACGTGCCTTGAGCTGCTCAACATAATCAGCATCGTTAAGATCCGGAACAAATCCGTCCCACTCAAAGATTTCGATATCTTCAAACGGACCCCACTGCTTAAATTCTGCCTTACCCTCAACAACCGCTTCAATTACTCCGAGAGTATCTTTAGGCTGTACCTTTTTACCCATGAAGTCACCTGTGTTGATAATGTAGCAATCTACATTCTTATCGCCTACAAGCTTTTTGAACTTCTCGTAGTCATTTACGAGAGGATATGTTCTGAACGGGTTAGCGTAAGGCTCAACAACCAATGCGTTAGGATCTACGCCGGGAGCAAGTCTCTCCGCACTTGAACGCTTTGTAGCAAGTGTAGCGCCCATTACTGACGCAAGAGCTGCACCTTTAAGTTTAACAATCGGCGGAATTGTAGGATCTTTCATAATCCAGAATATCGCATTTACAGGAGAGTCAATCTTATCTACACGGTTAGGTGACCAAAGCTTTGACTTGATAGCACGGCCGTTACCGTTTCTGATATCTTCTGTAACAAGAACAACTTTTCCGTCCTCATCAAGTGTTGCAGAACAGTTCTGCGCTGTAAGAAGGAACTTATTATCCTCACATCCTGTCGGATAGTCCGCAGTCTTATCAAAGTATGTAGGCTCCATGGCTACAGATGAACATGTTTCTGTATTGATTACAAATGCATCGTCATGAAGTACTGTTACGCCGTATTTGCCGCCGTGCTTTGCATGTGTAATAGTTGATTTGCCTGATCCCGAAAGTCCAAATACAGATGCAACGTATTTGCTGCCGTCTGCCAATGTATACTCTTTCTGTCCGCCGTGGCATGATGCATAACCGTTTCTGTTTGCGATAGCCCAACCGATTGTAAGAGTACCTTTTTTATGCTCACCGAAGTATCTCATACCCAGAATAGCCGCGCAGTTCGTGCCTGTGTTAAAGTATGAAAGACACTTTGAATCGCATACATCAGACTGAGGCATACCTTTCCACTGCGGGTCTGAGAAGATGTAGATGTCAGGCTCATTCTCATAAACCTTTGACTCTTTGTACATCTTTATGTATTTCTCGTTCATGTACTGGAAGTTAAGCATCCACGAATACATGATGTTTTCCTCACCCTCGGGAATGAGAAGATGTGCTTTGACCATAAACTCAGGGTCGAGTCCTATAAATACTTCTGCGTGGTACATTTTTTTCCATCTTGTGTCATAAACCGCATCCATAACAATTTTGTCAAGAGCATCGCAGTTTACGCCCGGCTCTCCCGTAATTCTTCTTGCAGCAGCATATCTGCCTGTAATAGAACCGTCATTAAATAAAAGAACTTTTGCATCAGCAGGAAGTCCGAACTCTTCTCCTTTATATACCGGCATATCGGTAACAATCGTACCGGGGGAATTTTTAGCAAGCTCATATGCGCGTGAAAGAGATGTAACTTTTTCAACATTATTTCCGTAAAAAGCTGCTTCTATAATAGAACGGGTTTTCGCAAAACCGACTTTATCTTTTCCGATTTCGCTAGTCTTGTAATAAGCCTTTGTAGCCATTGATTAGTCCTCCTGAAAATCTACATGTACGATATATAAAATATCGACTAAATGTACCGTGACACCACGTATACATTTAGTCGATTATATGTTTTTTTTCACATTTTTGTCAATAGTGTTTTCATTAACGGACAGGGCAAACGCATGAAACTTTTTTGTAAAAAGAGCTATTCATGCTGCGGGATTCCACATAACAGAAGTTTTGTGTAGACCCCCGCGAGTCATCCACAGGCTGTAGGTAAATTTCAGCTGATTAATATTGCCATGCGTTTGCACTGCGTGAAAATTAAAATAGCACATGAAAACACCATAGACATCATTTATGCGCACCTGCCGCAAGAAATGCCTTTGCTTTCTCCGATTTCGGATTGCCGAACACTTCATCAGGCGTGCCCTCTTCTTCTATTACACCGTCTGCCATATAAATCACACGGTCTGCAACACCTCGCGCAAATTCCATCTCATGAGTGATTACAACCATAGTACGTCCCTGCTCTTTTAAAGAACGGATAACACGCAACACTTCTACGGTAAGTTCCGGGTCAAGTGCAGATGTAGGTTCATCAAAACACAAGATATCCGGATTCATCGCAAGCGCGCGTGCAATCGCCACTCGCTGCTGCTGACCGCCCGACAGCCTGCACGGATATTCGTTCACTTTTTCTTCAAGACCTACCATAGCGATAAGTTCTTTTGCATTCTGTACAATTTCTTCTTTTGCCTTCTTAATCTCACCGCGTGACACTTTCGATTTTTTAAGCTGATTACATCGGTAAAGCGTCGGCGCAAGCGTCACATTCTTTAAAACGCTGTGCTGAGGGAAAAGGTTAAAAGACTGAAACACAAGACCGAAATGACGTCTGCGGTCACGCAGCTCTTTATCATTCAAATTACGGTCAGACGAAGCATTAAAAACTTCTTCTCCGTTTACGGCAATGGTGCCGCCATCAGGGCGCTCAAGAAAATTAAGACATCTCAAAAGCGTTGTTTTTCCACTTCCGGAGGAACCGATTATAACAAGAACCTCTCCCTTTTCCAAGCCAAAAGAAATACCCTTAAGAACCTGATTCTGACCAAAACTTTTTGTTAAATTATTTACTTCAAGAACATTCATATCAATAATACCTTTTTGTATCTTAAACAGAATAGTAACTCAGCTTCTTCTCCATGAAATGGAAAATAACAGTAAGCAATCCGCTGAAAAGCAGATAAAACACAGCAGCATACAAAAGCGGAGACAAAACAGCATATTTATTTACTTTTTCATACGCAAAAGCGATTATCTCCATTACACTCATTGCCCTTGCAAGCGCAGTATCTTTAACAAGTGTAATTATCTCGTTGCTCATGGGCGCGCTTATTTTACGGAATACCTGCATAAGCACTACATGTCGAAAAATCTGTCCCTTCGACATGCCGAGAACCTGTCCCGCCTCATGTTGTCCGACCGGCACATTTTTTATTCCACCCTCATATATTACGGCGAAATAACATGCATAATTCACAGCGAATGCAAACAGGACAAATACAAACTGCAAATCAGCCATTTTCTCTAGCCCAAGCATTGCGGCAAATTCTTTATTTGAAGTCTTAAACAGCATCGACGGCACAAATGTCACTATTACACATTGAAGCAAAAGCGGAGTACCGCGCACTACCCATATAATGACCTTTGTAAGTATACTCAAAGGCTTAAATTTAGACAGCGACATAAACGCCAATACAAATCCAAGCGGTATTGATATAAGCAATGTCAGTGCAAAAAGCTTCAGCGTAACGCCGAAGCCCATGCACAGATCATGAATTACTGACCAAAATTCAATTTTTTAATTATTCTTCCTCAGCCGGAACTACAACCGATTCACCGGCAGAACCTTTCTCTACGATAATAACTGCATCTGTTGCATTTTCAACAAACTCATCATAGTTTGCGGCATTAAATTTCTCAGCATCTGCATTTGATACGATAGCTACCTGATTATTTGCAAGGTAAGGAACAGAGATTGACATTCCTGCTTCTCTCTCCTCTGTAATGGTCATACCGTTCCATACAAGGTCGATTGTGCCGTTCTCAAGAAGAGTCTCTTTCTGATTCCAGTCAATTACAATAAATTCAACTTCAACTTCTGTGGAATATGTTGTGTTAAGATAACTTACAACAGCCTTTGCAATATCTATATCAAAACCTTTAAGAACAGCGTCCTCTCCGTCGCCATCATTGTATGCGATAGGAGCAAAAAGTGTATATCCTATTATGAGCTTCTTGGCTTCAACAATTTTATTCCATGAATCGTCAGATGCGTCAGACAAAGGATTTACTGTGTCAGCAGTAACAAGAAGCTCTGTTGTAAGTCCGTATGTATCAGCAATTGTCTTGTAATCTGTATCAGCAAGAGCGATAATTGCTTCGTTAATTTTTGACATGAGCGCATCATTGCCTTTTTTAGCTGCAATACCGTATTTTTCTTCAGCAAGAAGAATGTTTTCAAGTGTCTGATAATCATTAAACTCTTCTGTATCGTTCATATAATATCCTGCCATAACAGAGTCGATAACAGCGATATCGGCGTCACCTTTCTTAAGCCCCTGGAGTGCGTCAAGCTGCGAAGTAACTGTCAAAAGCTCTTTACCAAAATTATTTTCACTTGCCTTATCAGTAGTTTTCTCAGAACATGCCGCAAAGCTGAAAAGCATACCTGCAACGAGAACAATGGCAAGAATTGCCGTAATCTTACTTTTCATAAAATCTTCCTTTCAAATTAACTATGTACATAAAAACATATAGCGGAGCAAGCTTTTTTAGTTTACTCCGCTAAAACGATAAAATCGTATCATAAAATCAATTTAAAGTAAAGTCTTTCTGATCAAAAAGAACTTTCTGAGTGAATTTTTATCAGCTTTTTTTAATGTTGCGCCATTGAAGATGCCCTCAACAGAAAATCCAGCTTTTCCCACAGCAGTTGTAATCTCTCCGTCTGTCCATGCTTTTTCCGTAACAGTATCGTCATATCTCTCATATAATCCGCTGTCACTATCTGCAAGTTCATAAAATATAACATCATATTTACAAATACGCTTTGCCTCGTTATATTTGCTCGTCCAAAGACAGCTGCCGTCCTCCCGATCATCAAAGAACACATTACTTCCAACAACCTCAGAAAAATATTTTTCAGAAAGCACATCAAACAAAAACAATCCGTCGTCATCAATGAAATTCCGTATTCTCATAAAGAATTTTTCAAGACGGTTCACCGTTGTTATATGGTTTATACCATCCGTCACACATATCATCGCGCTGACAGTTCCGAACATATCAATTTTGCACATATCCTGGCACAGCCACAGAATATCAAGATTTTTGCCCAAGGCGCGCTCACGCGCCTCATAAAGCATATCTTCGCTGATATCCAATCCGACCATTTCATTGCCGCGTTCCGCCAGCATACATGTAAGCACGCCCGTTCCGCAGGCAATATCCAAAATGAGCGGAACGCTTCCGCCGTCGCTTCGCGGCGGCAAGCCGAATTTGCGGAAAAGGTTTTCCGCAAATTCGGC
>JAFTXL010000145.1 GCA_017464985.1 Clostridia bacterium
ATGCTTTTTCCGTTAATTGTGATTACGCCTGTTCCGGGAACCAAAGCAACTCTTGCAACAGATTTTTTTCTTCTGCCTGTACCGCAAAATCTATCTGCCATGATCATATCCTCCTAATCAATTAAAACTCATAAACTTCAGGCTTCTGAGCAGCATTCTTGTGATCAGGACCTGCATAAACTTTGAGTTTCTTAAACATCTGTCTTCCCAATGAATTCTTAGGAAGCATACCTTTTACTGCATACTCAACGGCATAAGTAGGATGCTTTTCGAGTAATGTCTTAAGGTTTGTCTCTTTAAGTCCACCCGGATAACCGCTGTGGCGTCTGTAGAGTTTGTCATTCATTTTGTTGCCTGTAACAGCAATTTTCTCAGCGTTAACAACAATTACATAATCTCCTGTGTCAAGGAAAGGTGTGTATGTCGGCTTTCTCTTACCGGAAAGAATCATTGATATTTCTGATGCAAGACGACCGAGTGTCTTACCTTCCGCATCTATAACATACCATTTTCTATCCAGCTCATTAACTTTTGCTACATAAGTTTTCATAGCTTAATAAACCTCCTGAATAAAATGTTCAAGTATAACCAATAATTACATGCCCAAAAAGGCAACGAACGCATATTAACATATAAAAAATATGCCGTCAAGAGAAATTGGCGATTTTTTATAAATATATCTCTCTTTCTCTCTCTTTCTCTTTATTTTTCTCTTTTTCTCTCATTTTCTCGATTTCCATTTCATTTTTTGAAAAATAAGAAAATCCTTTAAAATCAATGCTTTTTTCTTGCAAAAACAGTATGTAAGCTATAGAATGACACTATTATAAATAATGAAAAGGATGTTTAATATGTACAGAATCGGTATAGATTTAGGTGGAACAAATATTGCCGCAGGTCTTGTGACAGAAGACGGAACTTTGGTAAAAAAAATAAGTGTGCCTACAAATTCAAATGAAAATGCAAAAGCTATTACAGAGAAAATGGCAAAGGTCGCTCTTGAACTTATTGCGGCATGTGGAATTGAAGAAAGTGATGTGTCGTCAATAGGTATTGGATTTCCCGGTGCGGTAGATGCGGAAAAAGGAATTTGCGTACTTACGCCGAATCTTCCGTTTGAAAATACTGATGTACGCAGTATATTTAGAAACTTAACAAAAATACCGGTCAGACTTAATAATGACGCAAATTGTGCTGCGCTAGGTGAGGTTATTGCCGGCGCGGCAAAAAAAAGCGGAATCGCAATTGCTGTCACGCTTGGTACAGGAGTTGGCGGAGGAATCGTCATAAACGGAGAAATATTCTGTGGATTTAATTTTGCCGGCGGAGAGTTGGGGCACATGGTCACACATAAAAACGGCCGTAAGTGCAACTGCGGAAGAAAAGGGTGCTTTGAAACGTATGCGTCCGCGACAGCACTTATAAATGATACAAAGGAAGCTGCAAAAGCTAATCCCGACTCTGCGATATGGGATATATGCGGTGGAGATATTGATAAAATCAACGGAAAAACCGTATTTGACGCAATGCAGGCGGGGGATGCGGCTGCGAAAAATGTATTTGAAAATTATATTGATGAGCTTGCGTTGGGTATTATAAATTATATAAATATTTTTCAGCCGGAGGTTATTATTCTCGGCGGCGGTATAGCGAATCAAAAAGAGAATCTTCTAAAACCCCTCAGAGAAAAAGTTTTTAAAGAGAGTTACGGAGCGGAGTTTCTTCCGCGTACGAGAATTGAGTGCGCCGTTTTGGGAAATGATGCCGGGATAATAGGCGCAGCGATGTTATGAATATTGCATTGATTATAGAATATGACGGGACAGAATATTACGGATGGCAGATTCAGAACCGTGGCGGTGCTGTTGCTGAAGACTTGCCCACCGTTCAGGGGATGATTGAACGTGCGTTATCCGAACTGTTCAAAGAGAAAATAGAGGTTATAGGGTGCAGCAGAACAGACGCGGGAGTTCATGCGAAAGGGTATTGCGCAAATTTTTCTGTTTCAAATACATCTATACCTCCTGAACGTGTTGCCGCGGCAATAGGGCATTTGCTTCCGAAAGACATATCCGTAAAAAAATCATTTGAGGCGGCAGACTCGTTTCACGCGCGCTTTGACACTAAGGCAAAGACATACAGATACCTTTTTTACACAGCAGAGCAGTCATGCCCCGGGCTGAACAGATATGCGTGGCATGTGAAATCATCACTTGATTTAGAGAAAATGCAAAAAGCTGTGTCTTATTTTATAGGAACACACCAATTTGATGCGTTTATGGCTTCAGGGGGGAGTTCTGTACCTACTACAGAGAGAACTATTTATTCATCTGCGGTAACGGAAATATCTCAGAGTCCGTATTCGTGTACAGGAGATAATGAAAAAAGTCACCTGTACTGTTTTGAAGTGACAGGTGACGGCTTCTTGTATAATATGGTACGAATTATGACGGGAACCGCTGTATACGCAGGGAACGGAAAAAATCTGCCTTAGAAAGTTCCCCAAATAATTGCAGGCAAGGACCGGAGAAATGCGGGAATTACAGCCCCTCCTCACGGTTTGTATCTGTATCGCGTGATGTATTGAAAGAATTTTTAATTTCCTCAGGAATAGTTTTTTCTGTCTCAAGATAAAGTACCGTAAAGAAAACAGTCTGGAATGCAAACAGTATCTCGATGATACATGTGATGAGAATTGAAATGATTCCGTCCGGAATTGTTCCGAGCGTAAACTTATCTAAAAGTAAATTTACAACCTCATTGATGAAATATGATGCCATATAGAAAACCGCAAGCGAAGTGACCGTAGCAAACAGTTTTCATTTTGTTAAGACTATTGAATAACGTACAGCGTTCATTCCTTTTATACCGGAAAGAACAACGGCCGTAATTGTAAATGCTGACATGAACGTAATAAAAATACCGGGTAGGAAGCAGAGCATTATACCGCACAGGATAAGCAGGTAATTTAGAACCAGCGCCCAGATGACTTTGGGGTATTTTTTTAACGATTCATCCATACAATCGTTTATTGTGTATTCGGATTTGTCAACTGTTATAAATTCGCTTTCGGTTTTGCTGTAGCTGCGCGCAGTAAATTTGATAAATGCGATTTTGGCGATAATTCCGATTATAGACAGCAAAAGCGATGCTCCTGTATATATCAGAAATGTCTTTGAGGCAGCGTATGCTTCGTCTGCATACAGTTCTGCACCGTCAGCTGTGCTTGCTTTATTAAAAATTTCGGTAATATATTCAATGTCCAAAGCGGGATTCAAAATGAAAGCATTTATTGCCGCAAGAGGAATCCATATCAAAAGGCTGATTATTACGATTTTAGTGAAATTGCGCTTATAGATGTCAAAGGATTTTTTTAAAATACTTTTCATTTGTTTTTCTTTCCTTTTTTCTTTCTGTTTCCTTTCGGAGATGCGCCTATCTCAATTATTTTTGAAATTCCGAAAATAATATATAGACCGATAAGAGCCACGATTGTATAGAAAACATAAAGTGTCCAAACGTAAAAGGAGCCTTCGTCTGTCATGACACTGGGAGTTCCTGTGTCGCTGATAAAAATTTTATTGAAACCGCCTTTGCTGAAATATACATAAAATGTTTTCTGGAAAGCGTTCATGGTGCGTCCGGGAACAACATCATCGTTTATCATACTTGAGTAACAAATTAAAAAGTTAGCAAGCTGTGAAATAAATACACCTATGATAACTGCGATATCGGTAATAATATGTGTGGCTGCGTTTCTTTTTTTCTGATCAATGAAATTCAGATAAAAGGCTGCCGTTGAGACACCTGCTACGAGGTATAAAAGACCGTGCGCTTCTGAAAATGCTTTATTGATTGCTATAAATAAAACACTGCCGACTAAGCATCCTGCCAGAGAAATAAGAAAAACCTTTCCCAAAAAACTCAATTTTTCTTTCATAAAAACACCTTGACTTACATTCTATAAAATCTAATTAACAAAAATATTTTTATAGTATATACTAACAGAGTCAATAATTCAAG